>JAIQZR010000030.1 GCA_021777035.1 Candidatus Scalindua sp.
TTAACTTCAATAATACGACAACATCGCATTCTGCCGCGGACTTTAACACACTCCTGTTTGGAACAGGCAACAAGAGCATGAAAGACTATTATGAAGAAGTCTCCTATGGTGCATTTAGCGTATCTGCCGGTCCGGGAGGAATTGTCGGATGGTATACGGCATCGAATACACACGATTATTACGGCACTAATGATGGAAGCGGATATGATATGTGGCCCGGGACGCTTGTAAGGGAGGCGGTTGCTGCAGCGGATGCATCCTTTGATTTTGCTCCGTATGATCAGGACGGCGACTGTTATGTTGATGTGCTGAATCTTGTTCATCAGGGCTCAGGTGAAGAAGCATCAGGAGCTGCCACGGATATCTGGTCTCACAGGTGGGACCTTAACAGTGCTAATTATTATGGATACAGCGATGGCGGGAAATATACAACGAATGACTCCTGTCCGGCCGGAGGTTTTATTATAATCAATGATTATGTTGTACAGCCGGAAATCCTGTGGAGCGGTCTGCAGACAATGGGTGTTTTTGCTCATGAATACGGACATGCCCTTGGTCTTCCGGACATTTATGATACTGACAACAGTTCGGAGGGAATCGGCAACTGGGGTTTGATGGCCGGAGGATCCTGGAATTATGTAGCCAAAGCCGGGGACACGCCCGCGCATATGTCAGCGTGGAGTAAACTGTATCTTGGCTGGGTCAACCCAACTCCTGTGCTGGGGACTCTAACAGGGGAGCCTATTGAACAGGCGTCAACCGCCTCAGATGTGTACCGGCTATCCACGGAGAACCCTCTTGAATATTTCCTTGTTGAAAACAGACAGAAGTCTAATTTTGACGCGGGTCTTCCGGGTGCAGGTCTGTTGATATGGCATATTGATAAGGCAAAGATGAACAATACGCAGGAGTGTTATCCACCGAATGACTGTTCAACCAGTCACTATTGGGTATCTGTTGAACAGGCTGACGGCTTATGGGATTTGGAAAAGAAAAATGACCGAGGTGACAGCGGAGATCCATTCCCCGGCTCAACCAATAATACATCCTTTACAGACAGCTCAACACCTGACAGCAAACTCTATATCGGAGCTTCGAGTAATGTTAGTGTAACCAATATAAGTTCTCCGGCTGATACCATGACGGCTACATTGACAGCGCCTTCAATCATTTCACTATATTCAGAAGATTTTGAAAGTGGATCTTTAGGCCCTGAATGGAATACTGTTATTACATCGGAAGGACGGATTCAGGTTACATTAAACCACTCACCGTATAAAGGGAACTATCATCTGACTATGGATGACTATCGCCGCAACAACGTATCTTCACTAAATGAGCTTATCCTGACAATTGATCTTACCGGGCAGAGCGGAGTAAAGCTCAGCTTTATGCATATGGAAATGGGGGATAATAATCATACTATGCCGGCTTCATTTTCGGGATCGCATAACAGCGATGGAGTGGCAATAAGCGCTGACGGGACAAACTGGTACAAGATCAATGGGTTATCAATTGTCGACTGGCAATATCAGGCGTTTTGGGTAGATCTCGATACAGCAATAGCTTCTGCCGGAATTAACTATAACAGCACGTTTAAGATCAAATTTCAGCAGTATGATAAGTATCCGATTAATAGTGTTTCGATTTATAATTCAGACGGCTTTGCTTTTGATGATATTATGATTACCGCTATGTATATGCCCGTACAGTATCAGTTAACTACGGACGCATTACCCCCGGAAGGCGGAAGCATAAACCCTGACTGTTCAGGGGGATGTCCATATGACAGCGGCACTATGGTCGTGCTGACTGCAAATGCAAATGAGGAGTATGCTTTCGATACATGGACAAACTGTGATTCATCGTCGAACAATGTATGCACAGAGACAATGTATGCAGACGATACCGTGACCGCGAATTTCCAGACATGTCTAATGCCGGTAAGAATATCAAGCCCCCTCTCTTACTTCTCATCATTGCAGGCAGCGTATGCTGTTGCTCCTGGCGGTGCAGCTATCCAGAGCCGTGCGGTCACATTTACTGATCCACTGAACGCTAATCGTGATATCTCAGTAACGCTGGAAGGCGGTTACGACTGTAACTATACCTTTAAAGAAGGGGTTACCACATTTAACGGGACTATGACGATTAGTGCAGGAGACGTTACAATCGGAGACTACATTTTCGGTAACTAGAGCTTGTTGAACTCTTCATTCATAACCCACCTCTTATGTCATAAGTATGACAACTGACATTTTATTAACACACCTGCCACACACTCCTCTGCTGTAATGATAGCTTTAGACCCTTGTATATAAAGGGCCTGCAGGGTTTTCGGACATTGCGTGCCGTCTAGTATGCTTATTGCATATATGCCTGTTTATTAAAGAATAAAAGAATAGTGCCGATAGTAATTGACATGCAAGCTTTACTGCATTAAAGTGACATTATGATATTTAAAGTAACTGCAAAAGATGAACTGAAAAAACTGTTTGAGAACCTGGCGGCGCATAACAGGGTAGTAGGGCCTGTTCAGGCCGGTGAGAATAAAACAGGCAAGCCTCTTTATGCATTTGATGATGTTCATGAGTTCAGTGATCTTAAGCTTGATTACACTACTACAAGGCTCCCTGCAAAACGGTTTTTTCTGCCCTTTGAAGAAAATCTGTCCACTTTTAATATTGAAGGTGATAACTGGGAGAAAACAGTAGATTACAATGTTGAGCAGCCGGTAGTTTTTTTCGGTCTACACCCATGTGACATTAATGCATTAAACAAACTGGACAAAGTGCTGATGCACAGTGTTTATCCCATGCCTTATTATGCGGCCAAGAGAAAGAACATGTTTATTGTTGGAATCGACTGCATGCCTCAGCCGCACTGTTTTTGCAGGTCAATGGGTTCTGACACGGCCCTTACCGGATTTGATATGTTTATCACTGACATCGGGGACAAGTATTTTATTGAAATACTTACAGACACGGCCTATAACTTTTTGCGGCATCTGAAAATAGAGGAGCCCGGGGATAAAGATCATGTGAAGTATATGAAGTCCCATGATAAAAAGAGTAAAAAGTTTACCACCAATGTTGACACTACCGACCTTACAAAGATCCTTGATCTTGAATTTCAGTCCGGGGTATGGGACCAGTGGGGAGGCAAGTGCCTGGGCTGCGGTTCATGCTCTCATGTATGCCCGACCTGTTACTGTTACGGAGTGGAAGAGACGGTTGATATTGACCTGAAGGGAGCTAAAAAGACCAAGACGCTTCATTCATGCACATTAATAGATTTTGCCGAAGTAGCAGGAGGACATAATTTCAGACCTCACAGGAATGACCGTCTGAAATACCGCTACTACCACAAGCACAGAGGTTTTGTAGAGG
>JAIQZR010000004.1 GCA_021777035.1 Candidatus Scalindua sp.
TTCCGTTGCACCGCAGATTCCCATGACTTGTTAATATCGTATGTATTCTTTTATATCGTGTGGTACACTTTTGCTTTGCCACCTGGTACACTTTTCAATTGACATAACGACCATTTTAATAACGACCGTCGTAGGCCCTATTCCACCACTCCCGTTAAGGAACTTAGGCTGGCAGACCTCCCCGGGTAATTGCATGATCTTTCCCTGCACAATTGCCGCATTTACCATCCCCCATGTTCTCCGGACGGGCTTCGGAATGTTATGCTCCCTCGCCCAGGGGTTCGGCCTTATACGTGATTTCTGTCCGTCAACTCGCAGGTTTTCACTCCGGCTTCCTTCAGACCTCAGGTCACCCTTTAGCCCTTGCCTTCGTATAGTACTTTTTGTTATAGTCACGAAATGATTCCTTACCGGAAAATGTACAGAGGACTTTCACCTCATAAGATCATGCCCATGCCGGGCACACACCAGTCGATAGACATTGACTCGAAATACACGTCCGGTCTACGTACCATTGCTCTCTTTATTTTATGTTATTCTCTCGCATGTCATCTCAGTCGTTAGGAGAAACTACAATGATATATGAAGTAATATGGCATGATGCTGGAGATGACCGCTCTGGAACTTCCTTTAATGTTGGAGCTAATTCTCCAAGAGAGGCATTCGACTCCGCCATAAAGAAAATACGAAGCTACGACATAGATCGTTTCGTTCTTACCGATATTGAGTGTCTCGTAGACGAAGATGGTAAGCATTATCATTATCCGGATGTATTTTAAAAAGAAGACGGTTATTATCTACCAGTTTTAAATTGTTTTTCCTGTAAACATCTGGTAAATATTACATAAATCTTTCCGCTAGACGGCAAGCCGCACTTGATCGCATCGTCAGGGAAGAACAGTACCAATCTTATTGATATAAGTAGAAAATGAGGAAACAATAATGAAGATAAATGATGTTCCAGAAATATTACGATTAAGCGTACCTGAAAAGATACTTTTTGTGGAAGATCTCTGGGATAGTATCTCCTCTGTTGATTCAGATGTGCCTGTTCCGGAAAGCCATAAGAATGAGCTAGACTATCGATTAAAAAAACATTATTCTCTTGGCGAACTCTTGTCTATTAAAGAATTGCAAGCACGCATCGAAAAAATGAAATGATTTATTCTTTATCGTTTCTTCCTGAATTAGAAGAAGATGCCATAAATGGTTATGGGTGGTATGAGGAGAAAACCATCGGGCTTGGTGAAGAATTTCTTCGTGTTTTTTATGCACTTTCCTACAAAATCCAACGAAATCCATTAGTTTATCAGACAGTATACAAAGATTTTAGGCGTTGTTTACTCAGACGATTTCCATATGCTATTTATTATAGGATAGATAAAGATAGAATTATTGTATACGGTTTGTTTCATTGCGCGAGAAACCCAAAAACCTTGAAAAAATATTTACACATTAGAAAGTTTAAAAACTCCTAACAAATCCGTGGAGCCAACCCCTCGGTCATTTGCGATTCGATTTTTATTAGACCCTTTGTTTATCCTATTTTTATATTATATTTTATTTGCCGAACGAGGTTGCTCACCTCAACGTTAGGCGTCTCAAAGAGCCAGGGTTGTCTGACAATCAAATAAATAAAAATTGGCTCAGCAAGGAGGCATATGATGAAAAAAGAAACAAAAGCAGTAATTGCTGGAGGCGTTGGAGGAGCAACTGGAGTTGGAGCATCAATAGGAACAGTCGCATCAGCTGGGGCGGTAACAGGTCTTGGTGCTACAGGAATAACATCAGGACTTGCAGCGGTCGGTGGGACTGTAGGTTGTGGCATGGCAGCAGGGGTTGTTATTACTGCCGCTGCTCCTCTTGCCATAGCGGCAGCAGGTTATGGTTTATATAAATGGCTTTCGTCAGATTAAAAAAGATAAAAATCCCAGCAAATCGTAACACCTATAAAAATGAAATCGGCAGGGTCATTCATTCTTCAATTATGAATACGAAATAGCCTAACACCTATCCTCGGACGACCTGTTGAGATACATTTTTTCTTGACAATATTAACAAATACGTTAACATCGGCTAATGGGTTGGGAAATCATCTATTACAATGATGCACTCCAAAAAGAGATAAAGGCTTTGCCTGCTGGAATACAGGCAAGATATATCCATCTCACAGAGCGAATGTGTATTTACGGGGCTAATCTTGGAATGCCTCATACAAAGGCAATGAAAGATGGTTTGTTTGAGCTTCGTATGAAATCTCAAGAGGGCATTGGGAGAGTTTTTTACTGTACATTGGTGAATAAGCGAATCATTATGCTGCACACTTTCATCAAAAAAACTAAAAAAACACCATTGAAAGAATTGAATATTGCCATATCAAGAATGAAGGAGGTGAAAGCAAATGCTGACACATGAAGAACTCAGAAAGAGTATGTTAAATAACCCCAAGGTTAAATCTGAGTATGATGCATTACAAGAAGAGTTTTTACTGTTTGATGAGTTATTAAAAGCTAGGGTTCATGCAGGGCTTACTCAGGCAGAAGTAGCAGATCGTATGGGTACTAAAACACCTGCTGTAGCAAGGCTAGAAAACGGAGGGGGAAACAAACAACATTCACCATCTATATCTACCCTTCGTAAGTATGCCAAAGCGGTTGATTGTCATTTAGAAATCAAACTTGTGCAAAACTAATCAGAGGCATTAGATTCACTGGCCAACTATTTGGATTTTCCCTTCGTGGTCAACACATTACGCAGGATGGCTGGAGATGATTTTCACTACGGTGAGAAAGCGTCTCTTAAAGCAATACAAATCCTTGGTAAGATGCGGTAGTTGGCGGATGAGACATAGGAGAATTTTAACATTTTTTCTGACTTCCATTCAACGCATTTTTTTGATAATATGATGCCAAGACAGAAGTAACTTGCGCCGAACATTTTGGTAAGAATGATAAATCTCATTTATTGTACTAATCATGTTTTTCATCCAACATAAATGAATATTTAAAAAAAATGAATGAAAACACTTGAAGAAATTCGAAGACAGTTATTTTTAGGGGAGTTTGAATTCAGTAGGCATGCTTTAAAACGAGTGGTTGAACGTAATATCAGTGAGTTGGAAATAAAAGAAGCTGGAAGGAACGCGAAAATAATTGAAGATTATCCAGACGATAAATATACATCCAGTTGTTTGCTTTTAGGATTCACCAATATTGAACGCCCAATACATATACAAGTATCACTTGCTGACACAGAATCTGTTAAGATTATCACAGTTTATGAACCAAATGAAGATGAATGGATTAACTATTCTAAACGGAGGTAAAAATGTTCAGTTGTAATGTATGTGGTTCAACCGAGGCAAAAAAAGAATATATCAACGAAGTATTTCAGATCGATAACAAGCCTGTTTTAGTAGAACATATTCCGGCAATGGTTTGTGTACGGTGTGGTGAGGAAACTTTTAGTCGTGAGACAACAGAGCGGATTCGCCGTATGGTACATGGGGAAGCAAAACCAGTAAAATCTGTTTCCATGGAAGTATTTACTTTTGTATAAAAAGCAGAATATACAGAGACGGTTTTTTGCCTAACAATCGCATGAAGATCGACCATCAATACATTAGCGATTTAATGATTAATGAGGCCCCCTCCAAGCCTCTCTTGCTAACGTCACCGCACAGGTGGTGGCGACTTATGCGGGTCGTTAGGCTTATAAAAAGAAAGGATGTATGCTTATGTTCTGGGAACCTGTCATTATTGAGAACGATGAATTAAAAAAACTGAGACTTCTTGTCCATCGTCTTAGGCAAGAGGTAGTCAACTGTGTATGTGATATTATTCACGCACAATCACAAGGAAAATTAAAAAGAAACCTCGAAGAGATCTTTTTGATGCGTTACATGAAAAACGAAAAGATTTAGACAATGTAGAAAGAGCTTTATCAGTAGCAGAAACATATAATGGGTCTTCTCCAAATCGTGTGGGCGAATTGACCATTTTAAACAATTTAATGATCTATATGGCCACCAGAAAGGTGATGTATGTCTCAAAAAAGTGGCCATGGCACTGAATGCGGAGATGAAACGACCGTGTGATTTTGTGGCAAGGTATGGGGGAGAAGAATTTGCAGCAGTCCTGCCTAATACGGATATCTCAGGAGCGCTGGCTATTGCAGAGCAGATGAAGACCAATATTGAGAACCTTCAGATTGAACACAAATACTCAGAGGTAAGTGATCACGTTACTATCAGTTTGGGAGTAGCCTCAGTCGTAGCGGAACGAGGTTCAAATTATAGTCAGTTAATCCAGCAGGCAGATAAAGCGTTGTACGCTGCCAAGGAACAGGGGCGTAATCAAGTGCAATTTTTCTCAAATGATGCCTCGATGTAGAGATAAGTAATCAACGAATCAGTGTTCATTGGCAACTATCTTCTGGAAAATATTAAACAAACAGATCCATGTCCATTCAAAAAGCACAACAACGGGATAAACTCGGACTGCGGAAGAATAGGGTCAGGTCTTTAATATTGAATTTTAATTTTTTTGTTTAGCAGCCTACTCAGGGAGACGACCAGGCCTACTATTGACTTAGCTGTCAAATAATACTATATTTCTCGATTATCCTAAAAGTCCTTTTCATTTCATCAACTAAAAAATGAACAAAGGGATATTCACTTTTCCTTTGAGCATATTCCAGAACTTCATAATACTCAGCTTTTCTAGAATTTTCGATGATAACCGGGGCATAATTTTCTGCCTGACATTGCAAAACCATTATCAGCCGGCCAACACGGCCATTTCCGTCACCAAAAGGATGAATCAGTTCAAAGTCACTATGAAATTTTGCGATTGACTGTATGTTCTTTTGCCTCCAGGAATTCCATCGCCTGATTAATCTGCCCATCTCTTCCGGAATATCCTGTGGATGCGTCAACATCATATCAAGCCCCCGAATTCCCCTCTGATGCTGCGAGTATGACCCTCCGTCTTCCCGAACACCTTGCATTAGCAGCCTATGGACCTCTTTAATTGAAGCCTCTGTGATTCTCTGTGGGAACTCTCTTTTTAATATTTTACGAAGTATGACTGAATAATTAACTACATCCAGATGCTCGATAAGCGATTTATCCTTGATCGTTAATTTATCAAAGATAACCGCCTCTGTCTGCTTTTTCGTGAATGTTGTTCCCTCAATAGTTGTAGAATTATAGGTATGCTCTAAAAGTAAATCGTCCAGTAAATCCTGCCTGCTCTCTATTATTTCCCAAATCGTGCCTCCTCTATAATTATCTGTTTCACTAATTATGCTATTGATGCCTTCTGGCGTAATAGAACTGTATCCGATAACCTCTCTGTGCAAACGACTGATCTGCCCTAATCTTTTTTTATGAGGGATCGCATGTTTATTTAACCATCGGTTTAATGCGGCAAAAGATATGTCCAGTTTTTCTGCTAATTGCTTTTGGGTCAGCGACTGGGAGTCAAGGATTTGTTTCAATTGCAATATATAGTCTGTGTTCATTGTTTAAATAGTATATACAAAACTATATATTTTGCAATTTTTTTATGCCTTACTTTTTAGAAACTTTTTTGACTGCTTTCTTCGGTGTTTTTGCCTTCTCCTTTTTCGCGAGTCTCTTTGTTGGCTTCCTGGTTACTTTGACCTTTGTTGTATCTTTTGACACTTTCTTTATTGTTTTCATTGTGGCTTTTTTTGCAGGCGTTTTCCCAATACTCTTTGTTGTCTTTTTCACCGGTTTTTTTGAAGCAGGCTTTTTTGATTTCACAGAAGCTTTCTTCGTTTCTATAGAACTCTTTTTAACTTTTGGGGTTTTCTCTTTTTGAACTGTTTTGGCTTTGGCCTTCTTTGCGGGTTTAGAAACACTATCCAACTCAATACCAAAAACGGATGATAGGTCCTGACCTTCAATAATTCGCCCACTTTTCTTCTTTGCCTTTGTAAGCAGATCTTTCGCTTTGTCCTTGACGGTTTCTGTTATTAAATCATTTATTTCAATCTTTCTGAGTGCGAAAAAAAGGTTAGGATCCTCATCCAGCCTGGCGCCAACTCCATAAAGGGCGGCTGCAACGTGTTTGCACATGTCTGCCCAGTCCGGACAGCTACAGTCGAAATCTATCTCTTTCGGAGATGGGAAAAGTCCATTGCCATGGGCCATAAATATCTCGCCCAGTGCTTTAGGGAATTTACCAACAAGCAGTTCTTGCAACGAATCAAGCTCGCCTTTGCAAACACCTTTAATTTTCCTCCAAACTGACTTCTCCAGGGCCTTTATCTTTATTACGACAGAATAAGGCTTTGACTCTGAGCCCTGCACCAGTGACTTGACCTCTCCTTCACTTATTTGAAGATCAAGCACGGAGCCACAACGGACGTAGCTCCTCCCTCTTCCTATACGATTACTATAATCGGCATATCCTTCCAGGTTTTTATTCCACGCTTTTCCCCACCATGTGTGTGCAAGTGTCCGGCCTTCAATTATTATAGGTGCAATATTCTTATTATTCTTCTTTAACTGCTCTAATTTTTTTTTAGACCTTTGCTGTTTTTCCCCCACGGATACATATCTTGGGAATCCCCAATAGCTCATAACGGTTTTCCTTCCATCATAAAGTTAATTTGAAAAGATTCATCAGCTCATTCGTGTCCATCTCCGTGAGCATTGATTCACCGGTGACTTGTATTACATCTGATGAAATTTTTGCCTTCTCATGGAGCATATCATTGATTTTTTCCTCTATGGTTCCCCTTGTAATGAATTTATGCACGAGGACATTTTTTTTCTGGCCGATCCGAAACACCCTGTCCGTTGCCTGGTTTTCAACCGCCGGGTTCCACCATCTGTCAAAATGGATTACGTGATTCGCCTCGGTCAGATTCAACCCCACTCCACCTGCTTTTAAAGATAATACCATATAGGGAATATATTCGCTGCCTTGAAATTGTTCCACAATTTTTTTCCGCTTTCCCACGGCAGTACCTCCGTGAAGTACCAGCCCATCTCTTCCGAATATGGTCCTCAAGAATAGATGCAAAGGAGCGGTTATCTCTTTAAATTGAGTAAATATCAGGACTTTTTCTCGTTTTTCATATATTGTTTCGCAAATTTCACGTAATCTTGAAAATTTCCCACTATCGGCCTCTTCATATCCTTCCGCCCCAAGGAACTGATCCGGATGATTACAAAGCTGTTTAAATTTCATTATAGACGCCAATATTAGCCCTCTTCGCTGTATCCCCTCCAGATCCTCAAGCTTTCTGTTTAATTCATCTACCGTACTCTGATATAACACTATCTGCTTTTTGCTTAATCCCGCATACGTATACATTTCGACTTTATCCGGCAGATCCGATATAACGGTTTTATCCGTCTTCAATCTTCTTAAAATATAGGGGCTGATTATTCTTTTAAGTCGAGAGTAACCGTTATGCGTTTTTTTTACATTTTTGGCAAATTCGCTGAACTCTTTTGCGCTCCCAAGCAGGCCGGGATTGAGAAAATCAAACAGTGACCATAAATCGGACAGCCGGTTTTCAATGGGAGTCCCCGTCATAATAATTCTGTTGTTGGAATTGAGTTTTTTTATGCCCCTTGTCTGCTTTGTTCCCGGATTTTTTATTGCCTGTGCTTCGTCCAGAATCAGGTAATTCCAGGAATATGTCTTGAGCCACTCATACTTTTGTGCCAACGCGTAGGTTGTAATAACCAGGTCGAGTTTGTTCAAGTCTTTTTCATCCTTTGCGGCAACTCTCTTTTTACGGTGCGCTTCGGGGTGCGCGATAAAATAGTTTAGTTCGGGAGCAAAACGGTCTATCTCATTGCCCCAGTTTGCGATGAGAGAGGCAGGAATTATCAGTAGGCTCGATTTTTTTGTGTTTTTGTGCTTCAGGACATGCAGGAAGGCCAATATTTGTATCGTTTTGCCCAGCCCCATATCATCTGCAAGACATGCCCCGAACTGAATCGAATGTAAAAAACAGAGCCAGTTTAACCCCTTTTCCTGATATGGCCTGAGTTGCGCCTTAAATGCCTTCCCTGTACTCACTGGTGGAATCAGATTGACGTTTGCCAACTTATCCATCACATGCTCTAACCATTCCCCATTTGACACCTCAATGCTATCGTCATCCTCGGGAAGACCCAGCATATTGTTTGAATATAATTGCAGTCGCAATGCCTCATGCAAACTAAGATCTTTTTCTTTCATCAACTTTATGGCGTTTTCGTAAGCGTCGAGAGTAGATTTTAATTTTTCAGCATCTACCGCAATCCATTTCCCCTTAATATATGCAAGGCCGTCAGTCTCTTCCAGCAGCTTTCTTGCTTCAGCCTCGGTAATAGGGGTATCATCTAATAACAGGTCGACATGGAAATCCAGAACTGCGTCCATTCCCAGGAGTGGCTCTTCCTTGCCACCAAGTTGTATATTTACCTTAACCGGTGACGACTTGGATTTCCACCAGTTTGGGATACGGCATAAAATCCCGTATTTTTCATAAACGGGAATCTCTTTTAAGAAACGGTACGCCTCTTTCTCATCCCATGCAAGGGGATGAAACAGTTCTCCGGAATCCAGGATATCCGTAATCAAGTCGCTCTCCTCGGCGGCAAGATGGACTGTAGACAGCAGCTCCAGCAGCTTCTCACTGTCCGCACCATATTCCATTAATGCGCTCTTTAATGGCAAGTGTTTTGATTTACCCTGCCTGTCCGATTTTGTAGAATAGGTAGCCAGAAAGGCGAATGGATAGTCCTGCCCCTTGTTCTCTACCAAGTGAAAATAGATGCGACCGACAAGATGAACGTCAGGGCTATAGGTATGAATAAAATCTTCAACCGTACCATCGTACATGCTTATTTCATATTGAAATTGTGCGTTTAACATAGACCAGACAAGCCTGAGAAATCCCGCGTTTAAATACTCAGCACCAGGCATTAATGGTGCACGAGATAGCATTTCGCTAATATTCTCATCTTCCAAAGGTATAGTTACCGCATCTCGAATTGCCTCCAGCTCCGGCAGATGGGCCAGTTTATTGGCAAATACACTCGTAAAAGAGCGCCAGTAATCCAGAGAGGGAGAGAGCGGTATGGACTTGTCCACAAAACTTAAAAATAACAGGAAGGATTTAAAATCAACTTTAAAACGACGGTGTATCTCTTTTTGTAGAAGTTGCTGACTTTTGGTTATCGATTCGGGTACCTCATTCCACTCCAACTGTAATACCCCATTGGGCATTGTGATTGCGCTTAACTCAAAGTTCATTATAATTCTTCTATAAAAATTCCCATTGTAAAATTTTTTTAAAGCAATTTTGAGTCTAGGAGAAGGAAATCGGCAATATTCAGGACAAAAAAAAACGTTCCTGCATATTGTTAACGCAAGAACGCCTTTGTAAAAATACTTTTTTGTGCCGCATTACGACTTTTTAATAATAACCTTCACCACGTTGCTTTTTCTTTGGCGGAGCTGCCCTATGAGTCTCCTTTGGCTTTTCCGCCTTTGTATATTTGTCAGGATTTCCATTATACGCGTTCGCACAACCTTCACAGCATAAATGAACTGTTTCTCCAGCGTGTTTCACATCTGTCTGCTTACCCTTGCTGTCTGCAGCTTGTCCACAAACAGGGCAATTATCAGAACTTTCACTGGCAGAAGTTTTCTTTGCACAATCCTTGACATTTTCCTTATTACACTCCTCAGCATCTTTCTTAACACCGCAACAACTGTTGGCAAACGTCGCGGTATTAGCAGTTGCCAACACAAACGCAAGAACGACAGCACCCATAAAAAAACCAATACGTGTCATAAGCTCTCTCCCTTATAATAAAAATGAAATCTAAATCGTCATAGACGTATAGTATGTATAACTTAAAATATGACCGATTAGTTCCTTAATTTCAAGTAAATAAATCAGCTAAAATCCTTATATCCTTATATCTAATTACCTTATAACATTCCTTTAATTAAATACTATTAACATCGCTAAGCCTCTCAAAGGTTTTGTTTGCATTCTTTATCTGTTTATGTAAAATTAACTCTCATTTTTCGCATGTTTTTTACATAACACGTAAATTATAGAAACATATACCTGATAATATAAAATGGAAAAACTTAAATTAACCATTAATGACAAAATATACGAAGCGGAGCAGGGTAAGACCGTTCTTGAGGTAGCAAGGGCAAACGACATCTGGATTCCAACCCTTTGCCATGATAATCGCCTTGAGCCGTACGGTGGATGTAGAATATGCCTGGTCGAAATAGAAGGGGCAAGGCAGTTGATGCCATCGTGCATATCTAAGGTTAATGAAGGCATGGTTGTAAGGACGGAAACTGAGGATATTCGCAAGACGAGGAAAGGAGTCTTGGAATACATCCTGTCGGATCATCCTCTTGACTGTATGACCTGCGAGGCGACAGGATGCTGCGAGCTTCAGGATGTTGCATATGCTACCGGCATCAAGGGTGACAGATTCAGGAGTGATGAAAAAAGAGGCGGAGTTCTCCCTGATAAGAATGAGCTGATTTATAGAGAAACCCCTAAGTGTATTAGATGTGGTCGTTGTGTAAGGATATGTGATGAAGTAGCGCAAGAGCACGCAATTGAGTTCGGAGGCAGAGGTTTCCAAATGTGGGTCGCTACACCTTTTGGTGAATCACTGCTGGACGGCCCGTGTGTATTGTGTGGTCAATGTGTATCCACGTGTCCGGTAGGCGCCATACGCGAGAAGCAACCAACCGGCAAAGGACGCACTTACCAGACTAGTAAGGTCAGATCAACATGCGGCTATTGCAGTATCGGTTGCCAGATTGATATCCATTCCAATCATCAGGAAATAAATAAAATAACCTCAGAAGTAGGATCTACACCAAACAACGGCAACCTGTGCATGAAGGGCAGGTTCGCCTATGATTTCATAAATCATCCGGACAGACTCGATTCTCCCATGGTCAGAAGAAATGGAAATCTTGAGAACGCGAGCTGGGAGGATGCGTATAATGTAATTTCAGATAAGCTGAAAGACATAAAGAAAAAACACGGAGCAGACTCGATTTCATTTATAAGTTCAGGGCGGTGTACTAACGAAGAAAATTATCTAATGCAGAAATTCGCCAGGACGGTAATTGGAACAAATAATATTGACCAATCAGAAACAGAGTGCCACTCGCCATCTTTACATGTACTGAGAGATACCCTTGGTTTAGGTACCACAACAAATTCGATTGAGGAAATTTCTAAATCTGATGTCATCTTTGTAATCGGTGCAAATGTTACAGAGTCGCATCCTATAATAGGGCTTGAGATAAAGAAAGCGGTTCGTAATGGCAAAACCTTAATTGTTGCTGATACACGTAATGTATGGCTGGCGAAGAAAGCACAGACATTCTTAAATCTTCAACCCGGAACAGACACATCTCTTATTAATGCCATAATTAACGTAATCATCAAAGAAGAACTCCACGATGAAAAGTTTATAGAAAAAAGAACAGAAAATTATAAAGCACTAAAAAAAGCCATTACAAAAAATGATATTAAAAAAAGCGCGAAATTAACCGGTATTTCGCAGGATGCAATTGAAGAGGCTGCCAGAACCTACGCCAATGCAGAAAACGCCATAATATTATATGGAAACGGCATAACACAACATAGATCAGGAAATGATAATGTAAAAAGCCTTGTAAATCTTGCACTGCTGACTGGCAACATCGGAAAAGAGTGTTCCGGTATATATCCGCTTATGGGTCAGAATAATGGTCAGGGAGCTTTCAACATGGGTGCTATACCGGATTTTTATACGGATTTCCAACCAGTTTCGGACATTACGGTACGTAAGAAACTCGAAAAGGTTTATAAAACATCACTACCAAAAAACAAGGGATTGCAAATCAGAGAGGTGTTTGATGGCGCTTATAAAGGCAAGGTAAAGGCTATGTACGTAATGGGTGCAGATCCATTGATGAGTGAACCTGATACAACAAGAGTAAAGAAGGCGTTAAGCAATCTGGATTTTCTGATAGTACAGGATATATTTATGTCCAATACAGCCCAATATGCCGATGTAGTACTACCGGCAGCATGCTTTGCCGAAAAAGACGGTACATTTACTAATGTCGAAAGGCGCGTCCAGAGAATAAGAAAAACAGTTGAACCGCCGGGTAAGGCCAAAGCAGACTGGAATATAATATCTGAGCTTTCTACCTGCATGGGACATCCAATGAATTACAGTTCACCTGAAGCCGTCTGGGAAGAGATCAGGAAGGTATCACCCAATTTTGCCGGAATCAATTATCAGAGACTCGATAACGGTGGAATACAATGGCCGTGTCCGAAAACGAATCACCCCGGTACAAAATTTCTATATGAGAAGAAATTCCCTAATGACAAGGCCACATTCTCCTCAACAGAGAGTAGACCATCTCTTGAAAAAACGGACAAGAGTTATCCGTTTATTCTCAGCACAGGACGTACTCTTTACCATTTTAATAGCGGCACCATGACCCACAGGGCAAAGGGTAGCATACAAAAACAGCCATATCCATTTGTAGAAATATCACAAAGTGATGCCGATGATATAGGGATTAAAGATGGAGAGATGGTCAGGGTAACGACGAAACGTGGCCAGATATCTCTTTCAGCTAAAATCACAAACAAGGTAATGTCAAAACAGATATGGATTCCCATCCACTTCATAAGTGCTCCGGTGAACCTGCTCACAAAAGACCCATGTAGCACTTCACGTTCAAACGGTAATTCAAACTTGATGCCAGAATACAAAGTCTGCGCGGCTAAAGTTGAAAAGATACAATAGGAAAAATCAAACCCTAAAGAACATACCTGTAGTTTTGTGACCTGCAACAGGGTTTGCCAAAT
Organism: Candidatus Scalindua sp.; assembly: GCA_021777035.1. Lineage (GTDB taxonomy): Bacteria > Planctomycetota > Brocadiia > Brocadiales > Scalinduaceae > Scalindua. The sequence goes on from JAIQZR010000004.1 coordinate 12,898, forward strand.
GGCGTTCCGTCGCAGGGGCACGATGCTCGTGCCCTTGTCACAGACCAGAATCATTGTGCCTTGAAATATTGTAATTCCAAAACCCAGGGCACGTTCAACGTGCCCCTACAACATGCTGGTATACAAAATCCTTTATTTAACTAACATTGCATTTTGCAAGAAAACAAAAAAATAAAGACATTTTTTATGAAGAAATATGATTTGTTAATTATTGGAGGCGGCCCCGGAGGTTATGTTGCCGCGATTAAGGGTGCTCAACTGGGATTGAATGTCGGACTGGTAGAAAGAGATAAAGTCGGAGGCGCTTGTCTACACAAAGGCTGTATACCCACAAAGGCACTGATCCAATCAACTCATGTATACGAACTATGCAAGAAGAGTAAAGAATACGGTATTATCACAGAAGGTGTCCATGTGGATTTCAGAGAATTTCACAAACGAAAAAGGTCAATCGTGAGCAAACTATTTGGCGGCGTCAAACACCTACTCAAAAAAAATGGAGTTGACCTCTTGAATGGCACCGGCCAGATATCATCTCCAGGTAAAATAATGGTCAAAGAAAACGATACAATTAAAGAGGAAATATCCTCAAAGAACATCATCATCTCCACTGGCTCTTCACCGATGGTTTTTAAAGGCATGCCACATGATAAAAAGAGTGTATTGACGAGTGATGATATACTGGAACTGGAAGAGATACCATCTTCACTCGTGATTATTGGAGGAGGCCCAATAGGAGTTGAATTTGCCTATATTTTCAACGCGCTCGGAAGCAAAGTAACCGTGGTTGAAGTGATGGATGAAATCCTTCCGACAAATGATAAAGATATAGGGAAAACTCTAAGAAAGAGTCTTTCGGAAAAAGGTATCAAATTCCTTACCCAGACTGAACTGAATAATATTGAAGTAAAAAAAGACACAGTTGAGACAACCGTTAAGAAACATGACGGAAATGGTGACGGTAATACGGAAACACTCCAAAGTGAAAAAGTACTGCTTGCCATGGGAAGAAAACCTGAAACGGAAGGCTTAGGTCTGGAGACCCTTAACCTTGAATATAATGGAAGATTCATAAATGCAGATGAGAACATGCAGACAAACCAGTCCGGCATCTACGCAATTGGAGATGTTACCGGCCCACCGCTGCTTGCCCATCTGGCATCAGCACAGGGTCTGCTTGTCGCGCACCATATTGCCGGTGCCGATTACCCGCCAATAAACTGTAACACAATACCGAAAGTAACCTACACAAATCCTCAAGTTGCAAGTGTCGGCATGACCCAGGAAGAAGCGGAACTGGCAGGTCATGATGTAAAGATTGGAGGTTTTCCCTTCATGGCTAATGCTAAAACCCGGATAATAGGAGAAGGAGAGGAGGGTTTCATAAAGGTCATAACAGATGCGTCAAGTGGTGAAATCCTGGGCGTACATCTGATCGGACACGAAGTAGGAGAACTGATAGGCGGCATGTCACTGGCTATGAATCTTGAGGCGACAAATCTTGAAGTCAGCGCCAACATCTTCCCTCACCCAACTATTTCCGAAGTATTCGCCGAAGCCTTCCATATGATTGAAGGCAAGGCGATCCATATCTAATTTGTTTACAATGTGTTATTTTCCAAAACATCATGTAAAAAATCCTTTTTCTGTTTGTATATCTTATCACTTTAGCCAATCCTCAAATTGTAAATCTGCACCAGCAATATTTTTTATCGCCTCCATCCTATCATTAGTGACAAGTATCAAATTATGAGCCATTGCTACCGCTGCAATCCAGAGATCATTTTCTTGTATTTGTAATAGTTTTGATGTTGTAGGATCTCTCCATTCTTCTATTCTTTTCTTATAATTTCTACGATTTTTCTTATCCTTTGGTGCATAGCGGTTAAAAAGCCTTGCACGAAGTTCAGCACAATAATCACGTGCTATATTTTCATCAATATCAAAGCATTCTAATTTTGATATTTCTTTTCGAATCTTGTCATGCAACTCTTCTTTACTGTAAGGTGCCACTCGTAGACCATATTCAATTTCCCCGACCGTTATTGGGCACAAGAATAATCGTGTATCTTCTGATAAAGTATTCCAATGTTTCTCTAGAGCTTTAGTCTCTGGACTACTGTAACCAGATTTAACTTCAATAAGAGAGCCGATAATATTTGTATCAAGAAGATAATAGTATTGTTTCATCACTTTTCACTTCCAAGACTCTTCAAATAATTTATGATCTTAGTATTACGAATAATTGGGATTCGTTTCATAATTTTATCAGGTGTTGCTTCGTTAAATTGTTCTGATATGTATATATGAAGGGGGATCCACGAATCAATATCAGGAGGAATGTAACCTCTAAATTCAAATGGTACTGACCGTTGTTGCCCCCAGAAGATATCTAATAGTTTACGTTCTAATCGTGGAGGGAGTTTATATAGCTTTAGTATTTCTGCGTCTATTTGAAGTAATATTTTTTTAGCCTCGTTCCTATCATTTTGTAACACTTCTGAATAACGATATACTAATGAATCAATAATTTGTTTGGTATCAGAAGATAGATCAGGAATAGGTATTGCCGAATATACACGTTTAGGAATATCTTTTTGAAAACTATGTGCATAAGTGAATGCTTCTGCAATCGGTGAGTTAAGCAATGCTGCTAACGTCTCTACACTTAATATTTCAGATTTTGGCCAAATGCTGTAAAATCTTCGACTTACTATGCGGCATTTTTTGTCAATTGCTGCTGCAAATCGCCACGATCCTCTTGACATTCTTGATGCTGGAACAATTACCTTTGGTTTATCCCAAGGTAGAGTCCAGGCGGTAGATGCTTCAAATCTTAGATACTTTTTATCTATTGATATATAAGCAGTATCTTCAGCAATATATTGCATAAATCCTTCTGTAACACTTGTGATGCCAGGTTTTGAACCATGGAAAGGTTCTGAGCGCATTATTTTATTTAATTCTTCTTCTCTTAATTTTAGTTTATACTCAACTCCTTTGCGGATATCAGTTATGTCGCCAAGCTTGAGACATCCATCTAAATGCTCCCAAACTTCTTGCAAAAGTGGAACAATAATGCGACCATTCATTTTATCATTAAAATAAGATTGTGGTACTCTGCCTTCTCGTGGTACATGTTGTCGGACACGAAAATCCTCACGATCATTATCTTTTATTTCTCTATAAATCACATTTCCTCTGCTTACAGCCTTTTGTTTTCGAGCTACAATAATCGAAGTCTCTGCATCAGAATGTGGAAAAATACGATCTGGCAAATCTGTTAAGGAAATTAATTCAAACTCATTCAGAAATATTTCTCGCACACTTTTATAATCAGAACTATCTACAAAAGAACGTGGCAAAACCATGCCTACTAAAGCATTGTTTGGCAGAAGAGGAAGTGTTCTACGTAAGAGTTCTACTGGTTTGGAAATTTGGGGACTTCTACCTTCAATAATTCCAAATGGAGGGTTGGCAACAAAAACCATAGTTTTAGCCGCAATATTTTCTAGTTTCTTACCTTTAAAAGTATCATGCTTCACTAAATCCCAGCCATTTGGTTCAGGAAAATCTGCCAACATCAAACACATGCGAGCAACTTCAACAGAGAATGAATCAATTTCAATTCCATGTAAATGTTCAACAAAAAATTTATGACGTTGTTGAGCACTCCAACTCCCTGGTAATAAATCACGCATTCTCCTCATAGCCGCAATAAGAAAAATTCCATGGCCACACATAGGATCTGTTGTATGCCATTGTGCTCTAGGTAAATCTTCTATCGGCATTTGTGAAAGTATATAGTTTGCCACATAGGATGGTGTACCATGAATTCCTAATTTTTTTCGACTTTCTTGTGAAACAAAAGTATTTTCGTATATATATGTGAGGGTATCAGCCGATATATTACAAAATGGAAAACTTTTTCCGATTTTTTGCGAAATACTCTCTAATGTTGTTTTAGGCATTATTGCATTAGCTACTGTTAACGAACGACCATAATGATTATGAACAGCTTTTAAAGCTGTTTGGGGAAGAGAAAAATCGATATTTCTTGAATTTGAAATGTTGCGGTCTTTTAGTAATTTCGCGGCCAGGAGGCTGAAAACAACTCTAAAAACTTCAGAAGCATCAAAACGCAGCCTGTGTTGCTTAAATTCTTCTTCAACATAATTAAGTATGTCTCTGAGCAAATAGTCAATTTTTCCAGCAGCTTCATGTTCTAATGCGGGAAGTAACCCGACATCAATAAAATCCAATTGCCGGGGGCCTGCTTTGGCAAATCCGGATTTTGCCCGTATAATAGATTGCGGTTGCCAATCCTGATTGTTTTGGATAATAACTTTTGGTAGAGTATCGGTATTATATTTTTCCTGAAGTATAGGTTTTTCTTCGGTTATGATCCATCGTTCTGTTTTACCGTTGTTAATAATAAAAATCTGTGGTGCGCCAAGTGCCTTCAAATCGTTGATAAGTGTAAGAGTAGATTGCTTTGGCTCTGCTAGTTGGATGCCAAAGCAAGCGGAGCGATAATCAAAAGGCTCTTGACCAAAAACTGCTCGTTGAATAGAACGAACGGGTTCTCCTGCTGAAAACAAATCAGCATATTTGTAATCCTTCTGGATAAGGTTGCGCCTATAGCCTATTTCTATAAATGCATTCTCTATTTGACTTATAATCTTATTAGTCATAATTTGAATTTAAACAGAATTTTAGGATCAGGTCAAATACCGTTTTGTATATTACCTTCTTTCCTTAGATCATCAGGTGTACCTTCAAAAGCAACCTTTTGAATTATAAGGACGTATACCCTATCCGAAACAGACAAGATTTTTTACCTTTTATTCTAAATCCATTTCAAAAATAATCTTATTAAGTTAATAGGATAGGCAAGAAACCAGCCAGATTTTAGTTGATGATAACTATTTCTAAGTATTTTCGAATAAGATAAAAGAGATTATTATCTTTTTTGCCATCACTCTCTTTACAAACATCAATCATTTCCGGCTACGTAAACATATAAGAATTAACTATTATTTGTATTAGATAATCTATAACTATATAATGTAACTTCTCAAATAAAAACACCACTTCCAGGCACCGTTTTGAAAACAGACTGGAGGCATAAAAACAGAAAGCCAACAATATGCTTAACACACTTAAAAAAGTCTTCGGATTTCAATCTTTTCGCCCTAATCAAGAAGCGATCATTAAGAACATCCTGGATAAAAAAGATGTTTTTGCTGTGATGCCTACGGGGGGCGGCAAATCACTCTGTTATCAGTTACCTGCCAGGATGATGACGGGAATTACCGTTGTTATAAGCCCACTGATCTCTCTTATGAAGGATCAGGTTGATGCGGCTATTGAAAACGGTATGTCTGCAGCATTTTTAAACAGCTCTTTAAGCGCGCAGGAGATGTCTTCAGTATATAAAAAACTGAAAGGAAATGACCTGGAACTGCTCTATATCTCACCGGAACGTTTTGCTATGCCAGATTTCCTTGAAATGCTAAAATCCATTCCTATATCGCTTTTCGCTATAGACGAAGCACACTGCGTTTCCGAATGGGGACATGACTTCCGTCCAGATTACCTGAGTCTCTGTAATATTACCCGGATCTTTCCACACATCCCTGTATCCGCTTTTACGGCAACTGCAACACCGAAAGTCCAGAAGGACATAATCAACAAGATCCGCTTAAGATCTCCACATATTATCCGTGCGTCATTTAACCGTCAGAATCTTTTTTATCAGGTTAAAAGTAAGATAGGATTAGAGTCTCAAATAATGGAATTTCTAAAAGAGCATGCGGACGAACCTGGCATAATTTACCGTACTACACGTGACTCGGTTTTCAGATTGACTGAGTACCTGGTAGATCAAGGTGTCAGTGCGCTGCCATATCACGCAGGGTTAACCCCTGAGCAACGCAATAGAAACCAAGAGGCGTTCAGCAGAGACAGGGTCACCATAATAGTGGCAACAATTGCATTTGGTATGGGAATAGATAAATCAAACGTTCGCTTCGTTATCCATGCTGATTTACCAAAAAACATTGAAGGCTATTATCAGGAAACAGGACGTGCGGGACGTGATGGAGAGAGGGCTAATTGCCTCCTCTTCTTTGGTAGACAGGATATCCCTAAGATCAGGTATTTTATAGACCAAATGCCCAATGAAAAAGAGCGGTCAATTTCAATGGAAAAACTGAATAAAAGTGTTACATACGCGTCACATAATGTGTGTAGACGTAGACAGCTTCTTGAATATTTCGGCGAGAACTATACAGAGGAGAACTGTGGAGCATGTGACATCTGCCTGGGCAATGTAGAAAAGGTTGACATAACAGTTGACGCGCAGATAGTAATGTCGGCGATGTCAAGGACTGGCCAGTATTTTGGAACCAGGCATATTATTGACGTTGTCGCCGGTGCGGACACAAAGCGAATTAGAGAGCTCCAACATAATGAGATCAAGACCTACGGCGCAGGCAAACACAAAGAGAAAAACCACTGGCAATTTATTGTAGACGAACTACTGGCACAGGAAGCTATCTTACAGGATGGTGGTCAGTACCCTGTGTTAATACTGACAAAAAAGGGCATAGAGATACTATACGGTAGAGAAAAGATAGAGGGATTAAAGAGAGAAGAGATAAAGAAGAAGCCCAAGGCATTTAAAGTCAGCGGATTTGAGCCTTATGATGAAGCCCTTTTTGATAAACTTCGAGTTTTACGAAAGAAAATTGCCGAAGATCATAAGGTACCTCCATACATAATTTTTTCAGATATGACGCTACATGAAATGTGTGTTTACTTCCCCTCAGTATTGGAAGAGATGAGGGCCATCAGTGGTGTAGGTGATACCAAACTAGAACGATACGGTGCTGACTTTACAAATGAGATAAAAGCGCATCTTGATAAAAATCCCGGAATTTTAATCCCTGACAGAAAACCAGTTGCCCTGTCGGCAAATACACCACCGCAAAAAATGAAAGGAGGGACTATCGAGAAAACCTATGATCTTTTCAAGGAAGGGCTTTCGATAAAGGAAATTGCAAAGAGACGCAATCTCGCAACTTCCACTATCACAGGACACCTGGAAACCCTGATAAGGGATGGCCGTGATATTGAAATAGACCGCCTCTTTGACCCGGAAAGGCGCAATGCAATCGAAGAGATGTTTTTAGCCCTCAAGACATGGAATACGGGGTCTGTCGTCGAACATTCTAATGGTACCGTAAGCTATGATGATGCAAAGCTGGTAAGAGCCTTTGTTCAACAAAAAGGATGATAAGCATGGCAAGGGCATCATTCGGATCAATATATGGCGGAAATCCGTGGAGAGATCTAGTGAATTAACTATGTTAAAACCAAAGAATATTACAGTAGAAATAACGGGAATGTCCTGTGCCTCCTGTGCTCAAAAGATAGAATCTGCTATTGGCAAAGCAAGTGGTGTGAGTGAATCTATCGTTAATTTTGCCACAAGGAAGGCTACCGTCACGGGCAGTATCCCTGCTGAAGAGATCCACAAAATTATTGAGGGGCTGGGTTATAAAGTCGTCAAGGAAAACGCACCTGCCATATCTGAAAAAGAGATCGCTCAATCTGAGTGGAAAAAGTTTTTGGTTTCGGCAACATTAAGCGTACCCGTCTTTATAATAAGTATGTTTATGCTTCATTTCAAATTCTCCGATCTTTGCCAATTCGTTTTAACAACTGCCGTGGTTTTCTGGCCAGGCTTTGGTTTCTTTAAAAACGCTCTGAAACAGATCAGGCACTGGTCGTTAGGAATGGACTCTCTCATTGCGTTGGGTGCAGGAACCGCCTACGGTTTCAGTGTTGTTATTCTTTTACAGAGTGGAAGCGGCCTTTACTTTGAATCTGCATCTATAATAATTACCTTAATCCTGCTAGGAAGGTTTTTCGAATCAAAGGCAAAAGGCAAGGCAGGTGAGGCGATCAGAAAACTGATGGATCTACAGCCGAAGACGGCCAGGGTGGTTAGAGGAGACACAACAAAAGAGATCCCGATAATTGAAGTACAGGTGGGGGAACTGCTCATTATACGACCTGGAGAAAAAGTACCGGTTGACGGAGTAATAACAGAAGGAGATACTTCCATTGATGAATCGATGTTGACAGGCGAAAGTATGCCATCTAATAAGACGGTGGGCGATAAGGTTTTTGGCGGCACGGTGAATACAACAGGTCTGGTTTATATGAAGGCTGAAAAGATTGGAGCAGATACCGTGCTGGCCCATATAGCAAAACTCGTTGAAGACGCCCAGGGCTCAAGGGCTCCGGTACAACGATTAGCGGACAAAGTCTCAGGGGTATTTGTACAGATCGTTATCTCGATAGCACTGTTAACTCTCTGCATATGGCTGCTGACAGGCAATTCATTTAATGACGCGATTGTCCCTGCAGTCGCGGTACTGGTAATAGCATGTCCATGCGCACTGGGTCTTGCCACTCCTACAGCCGTTATGGTGGGTACCGGCAGGGCAGCAGGATTGGGAATACTGATAAAAGACGCAACAAGCCTGGAACTTGCACACAAGATTAATACACTGGTATTGGACAAAACGGGAACAATAACAGAAGGGAAACCCAGAGTTACCGATCTGTTTCACAAAATTAGTGGTGAAAAAGAGACGGATAATGAGGAGTTAAAGAACCTCTTACACATAATGGGAAGCTGTGAACAACATTCTGAGCACCCTGTAGGAAAGGCGATCGTAAACTATGTCAAGAACCTTGATATAGAAATAAGTGATGTAAAAGAGTTCAAAACTGTTACCGGAATGGGTATATGGGCCGGTTATAATTGGTCTACAGTTTTAATCGGTAGTGAGAGATTAATGAAAGAGAACAATATCGATATGTCAGAATTAAAACAGAGGGCCATGGAAATTAAAAACGATGGTAAGACGGTCGCCTTTATGGCCATCGACAATGAGATAAAAGCCGTTATTGGCATTGGAGACATGGTCAGAGAAACGTCAAAAGATGCTATTCAAAGAATCAGCGATATGGATGTTGAAATAGTTATGCTCACCGGCGACAATGAGATAGTTGCCGAGGCAATCGGTAAAACAGTGAACATAAAGGACGTATACGCAAACCTCACGCCTTCGGATAAATGCGACAAAATAAAGGCACTCCAACAGGACGGCAAGATCGTCGGAATGATAGGAGACGGAATTAACGACGCGCCAGCCCTGGCCACTGCAGACGTCAGCTTTGCAATCGGGACTGCCACTGAAATAGCGATGGAAGCCGCGAATATTACGCTCGTCAAGGGTGACATTACAAAGGCATGGGAAGCATTGAGGCTGAGCAGACAAACGATGAAGATAATCAAGCAGAACCTTTTCTGGGCCTTCGGCTATAACGTCATTGCAATCCCATTCGCCGCACTTGGCCTCCTTAACCCAATGATCGCCGCAGGCGCCATGGCATTCAGCTCGGTATCCGTGGTTACTAACTCTCTGAGATTGAGAAAATTCAAATTAGGAGATGGCAAGAAATAACATGAGCATATTTTCCTCTCTTTCGAGAGGAGTCCAATACTGGGATTAACTCGTTCAATGGAAAGAACTAATTAAATTTTATTGATTTATTGAGTAAAAAGAGTAGATTGGAGAGATATGACATTTAACAATAACATACATATTATGAAACCGATAATTTATTTAGTAGCGGCACTGTCCATACTTATTATTCTTCCCGTTCAAACCTTTGCCAGAGCGCCAAAAAGGCATAACTATATAAGCGTAGAGATGTGCAAACTCTGCCACAAGAAAAAAGAGTTGGGTGATCAATACGATGTCTGGGCAAACACCGCACATTCGAAGGCATTCTACACTTTGGGAACTCCTGAGGCCGAAAAGATCGCCGCCAAATTAGGAATTAAGAACCCTCAGCAGAGTAGAGAGTGTCTACGTTGCCACTCTACACGCTACGAGTCAGATGGTGGAGATAATGGTGAAGACATTCATGTAGAAGATGGGGTGCAGTGCGAATCGTGTCACGGCCCCGGAGAAGATTACATGTATCTGGAAGTTATGGAGGACATGAAAGAGGCAACGGATATGGGGCTGGTCATGCCAACTGAGGAGACATGCCGGAAGTGTCATAACCCTGAAAGCCCCACATATAACCCCAAAAGAGATCCAACTCCTGATGGCAAGACGGTGGATTTTTATTATCCTTTGCGCAAGAAGAAGATAGAACATCATATGCCCATTAAAGAGATAAGAAAATGAAAAAATCATGGCTGTTTTTTTTGCTGATATTGACGTTGGGAATTACCTCATGCGCAATATACCGGAAAACATTGGTAGTCGCACCTCTGGAGATACCAGGCGCTAAACATGTCAACATGAGGTTTTGTGCCCCATGCCACAAAGAGCGTGTTGAATCTTTTGAAGGTAGTACACATGCACGTCTATCTGCTAAAGGTATGGAAAAAGCAGGTTTGGGCTGTAGTATATGCCATGGCCCGGGAAGCCTACATATGGAAAAAGCGTATGAGCCGGATCTGATCATCAATCCGGACAAGAATCCTGAAATATGTTTTCGCTGCCACCTGGATAAAAAAGCGGAATTCAGGCTGCAATATCGCCACCCCGTACTCAAAGGATTGGTAAGCTGCTCCGACTGTCACGACCTACATGGTAGAGATGCAAGGGCATGGACGTTAACCTCGTTTTCTGACACGAACCAAGTATGCTTCAAATGCCATCCTGAACAAAGAGGACCATTTGTGTTCGAACACGAAGCGATGAGAGAAGGCTGTACGGTCTGTCACAAAGTACATGGTTCTGTGAATGACAAACTTCTTATTGCAAGAGATTCCAATCTGTGCCTCCGATGTCACTTCCAAACCCAGTTAAATTCTGCAAGGTTTTTAATAGGGGATAGTAATCATACAGGGCGGATGCCGGAAGGCTCCTGTTTTAGTGGAGGATGTCATACTGCCGTACACGGTTCAAATTTTGATGATCACTTAAGATACTAGGTGCAGTATATATAATTATAGAATTTGTTTTGAAATTAGTTATCTGAAACTTACTCACTCCTAATTTGGTTTTTATTCATCCCGGTTAAAAAAGTACCATGCATAAACATATTACAACTATTTTTTCAGCAATAATCATTGCCTCTTTTACGATTTTGCACACAGATCTGGTATTCGCAGAACAACCTCCTGCATACTTCTCTACCTCTTTTTATGGAGGAGATATCGCTAAAAGCAGGGATGATGAAAAATTCCGTGAAGACTGGCAACTAAGAGACGATGCGTTCATTGGAGGTATTGAATATTTAAAACTTCGCTATCCTATCAAGGAAGATTGGCTTTTCAAATCAGAAATAAAATCCCTGCCGGGCCAGCGAAACCACGACTTAAAACTGGAAGTGTCAAAAAAGGATCTTTTCTATGCACGAGTTCACTATAAAAGGTTTCCACACTATTATGATAACAGCGGCGGTGTCTATAAAAACTTTGCCACACCTTTTTTTGTAACACAGGAAGAACCAATTGCTGAAAGGAAGAATCTCCTCCTGGAGTTTGGTCTGACACTGCCTGATCTTCCAATCTTTACATTCAGTTTTGAAAACAAGCACAGAAGCGGAGAGATCTCTTCTCTCACGTGGGGCGAAGCATCTGAGGCTGTCAGCCGTAAGATTGTGCCTACGATAAAAGATATTAATGACAATAGGAATATTGTTAAGATAGGAGCTGAATACAAACACGACATTGTGAACATAGAGGTAGAACAGCGATGGGAATTTACTGACCTGGAGACGGCAAGAACAGAAAGCAACTTTACTAATGGACTACCAAGCACCAATGACGCCCAGGTTGTTGATGAAAAGGACACATACTATCAGTCTTCTCAAACTACAGTGAAACTCAACAAGACCATAAACAGAAAGATAAGCCTCTCCGGCGGTTACAGATATACCAAAGTAGACAATGACTCAGAGACAATTCTTAGAACTTTTAATTCTTCCGGTGCAATTAATCCAGGAGGATTCAGAAAGAACTGGTTTGATCCGAATTCTGATAGTGATGTTAACTCGCATCTATGGAACCTCAACATTCTGGTAAAACCGGCAAAAGATCTTACCGTTCAGGGGTTTTTAAGGTTAAAAAATATTCACCGAAATAGTACTTCCACATTTTTCAATGATACTACCGGGGCCTTTGATTACAGCAGGGATGACATACATGACATTTCGGCAAGGACTAATAATACAACTGTTGGTGAAGGCATCAGGGTTACTTATAAACGGATACCGCGTATTGCGCCCTACTTTGAGGCCGAGATACAACAGGGAGATGTTGAAATAAAGGAAAAAGAGAATGGTAATTCAGGCTTTTTCCAGAGGGACACTGACAGGGATTACGACAAGCAGACATACACATTAGGACTAGGGTTTTACCCTTTCAATAAACTCAGCGGATCTGTTCAATATCGTAAGGTATTAAAGAAAAATGAATACGATGATAATCTTGACACAGAAAGCAGGACGAATCCGTTAGACACTTCCGGATACTCTTCATTCATTGATAAGCAGGATTTTGACACCGATATTTATACAGCCAGATTAACCGCCCGCCCCATAAGATCGGTGTCAACTACATTTAAGTATGAATACCGGGGCGAGGAAATAGATTCAAAAATGGATGCTTTGAGTAGAGAGATGGCCCATGTTGATACTCAGACTTTTAGCGGAAGTATTACTATTACACCTTTCAGCAATCTTTTTCTCACCGGCATGGCGATGCACCGGAACCTGCGCGTAAAAACAAGGGCCAGAAATGATCAATCCATTCCAGCAGCAGCACGGGCTTTTGAAGGTGACTCTACTACCTTTGTAAATAATGCTATTTTCGCCTTGAACGAAAAGACGGAGTTCTCTGCAGACTATCAAATATCTCTAACAGACAACTACGATGAAAATAGTATCAATGATTTGGGTCTACCATTAGAGCATGATTATACAATGCAGTCATTGACACTGGGAGTTAAACACAAAATAAGGAAGAATATGACTTTGTGGAGCAGATATAGCTTATACGATTATAGTGAATCCCATATCGCAGACATAGACGATTATACAGAACATCTCTTTGCAGTGGGCGGAGAAATAAGGTTCCGTTAGTGTTCTGGCACAATTCAAATCTTAACGTGGGTACGCAGTTTGTCCACTGTTGTCAACAGAAATAATAGAGACAGATTAAACCACATTTCTTGTAACATATTAAAACTCCGTACTCTCCGGGTTAAAGTTTCCAAGCTTTTAGAGAAGCAAGTATAGTGTTGAGGGTTTTGTTGATAGCTGGTCTTGATCGACATTTTCAATATATTTTCTATACTACCTCTTCATAAGAACTGGAATGCCTTATTTGCCTTATTAATATTTCTAGATTTTCAAAAGACAATGAGTTAACATAAACGGGCAGGTTTTATTATTATAGAAATTGATACAGATCCTCCATATGTTGGGGATTAACGCTTTTATTTATTAGGAGAAGAAATGAATATTCTTGTATCAGGATCATTAGCTTATGACAGGATCATGGATTTCCCAGGAAAGTTCTCTGATCACATACTTCCGGATAAGGTACACGTCCTCAATGTATGTTTTATGATTAATGAGTTGAAGGAAAACTTTGGGGGCACTGCCGGCAATATCGCGTATGCTCTTTCACAACTAGGTGAAAGCCCGACAATAGTGGCCACTGCGGGTCGCGATTTTGAATCTTATAAAGAGTGGTTTAATAAACATAATATTTCTACGGAGAATGTTAAGATCATAGACGATGAACTCACGGCCGGTGCATATATAACAACTGACCAGTCGGACAATCAGATAACGGCATTTAATCCGGGTGCAATGAAATTTGGTGCCAGTTATGATTTTGAATCTATTGCACACAATAACACCGTTGCCATAGTTTCACCGGGCAATCTGGACGATATGTTTAATTTTTCTAATATATATAAACAGAAAAATATAGATTATATTTTTGATCCCGGGCAGTCTCTCCCAGCCTGGACTAAAGAAAAACTCATAGAGATGATAGACGGATCAAAGATATTTATCTGCAATGATTATGAGCTACAGTTAACACAGGAGAAAACCTCCATGACAATTGATGATATTCTGGAGAAGACGGAGACACTGGTACAAACTAAAAGCGAGTACGGTTCAGTGGTAATAATGAAAGAGCACGGTCAAACAAAGAACATTGAGGTTCCCGCTGCCAGAGTCGATTCTGTAAAAGACCCAACAGGTGCAGGAGATGCCTACAGAGCTGGATTAATAAAGGGGTTCTTTTTGTCAGACAGCGACATTGTTCATGCCGCAAGAATGGGCTCAGTCACCGCCGCGTATTGTGTCGAAGTTTACGGTCCACAGAATTACAATTTCACCCCTGGGTCTTTTAACGACCGATTTGAGGAAGCGTTTGGTGAGAAAGCGTTCTAAGAACGCAGCTTTGCACATTGAAACAAGGAATGGGTTCTCCCTGCGGAAGTAATACGGTAACTCCGCTCCACAGGGCGAACCCGCCATTACATCCATTTCAAAGTATCGTCTCTATCTTTAAAAGAGTTTAGAATTCCTGAGTAATGTCCGGTTAGAAGTTTGCATGTACGGCCTTTGTCATACCCTTCCCTTAGCTATACTACTCGGATTTTCTTCCTAATATGTATTTGGCTTGCACTTGTAGTTGTCAGCGTTTTTCTCACCGGTTTTAAGATTTTAAACTTTTCTTTGTCTGATAAAGTTTTAATAGCATTTATTACATCAACAACAATAAGTGTTTTAGGATTATTTATCGTTGTTGCTAAATGGATGTTCCCAATAAATAATCCAAATAGTAACAATAAAAATTAAACATTTCAAGCTGACCCACTGCCCAGTTTTGCAGTACTATGGAACAATCACTTCACAAGAAGACACCACGGTAACTAACAGCTTCTTTTCATCTTCGGAGAGACCGTCGTACTTTTCACCATCAATCTGACAAAAAGTTTCTCCGGTAAAGTTCAGTTCCAATCTATCAGTCTGAAACTGCATGAGATTTTTGGTTATAGTATCAAGCGGTTTTTTTAACAACATGGCAAAAGAGAGGTGTATCCATTCCCACATACCCCGAATAACCGTTACTTCAAACTTGCCATCGTCCATTCTACACTTTGATGATATTTCCACTCCCCCCGCATAAACGCTTGTGTTAGTAATCAAAATTTCACATAGACCTTTATTAATGGCAATTGTGTCAGTTTTTGAATCTTCATTTTTATAACTAATTTCAATATCGAATGGCATCCTGTAAAAGATATTTTTTAATGCGAGTAATCCATAAAAAGCCTTGTTAGAGAAACACCAACAAATTCTTCTGAAAACCGGCTTATACCTTAACCTGCCAAAATCATTGGATATCTTTGCATCACTTCCAATACCAAGATAATTTGTAAAAATGGGGCCGTTCCCCAGGCCTAAAATATCCACTTTTGCGACATTGCATCTCAGAATTACCTTTAACAAAGCTCCTAATCCCTGGGATTTATAAAGATGCAGAATACCAAGGGAATTTGCAAGATCATTTCCTGTCCCTATAGGGATTATGCCAACTTTCGGCTTTTTCTCCAGCCCCTTTATCACGCTAACAACCTGAGATATAGTACCATCACCACCTGCAACCACTACAATTTCATAATTTATAAGATGATTATTACACTGTCTTTCTATGTCTCTCTCAGAATACTCTATATCATAACTGTCACTATCAAGTACGCCATTAACTCCTGAAATAATACTGTCCTTCAGGTTCCGTCCTGCCTGTTTACCTGAAACAGGATTTATTAAAAAAAGTATTTTCTTCATAAAAAAATATATTATTGTAATACACGTCGAAACGTGCCCCTACGGTTTGCATCGTTGATTTATACCGGTTACCTTATTTATCCATCCCCACACTCGCTGC
This sequence comes from Candidatus Scalindua sp., assembly GCA_021777035.1. Taxonomy (GTDB): domain Bacteria; phylum Planctomycetota; class Brocadiia; order Brocadiales; family Scalinduaceae; genus Scalindua. Next base: position 28,919 of record JAIQZR010000004.1, read on the forward strand.
ATTCTACCACATTTTTAAATTGACATTATGATTTAATAGTTTTAACCTTCACGGTTTACCTATAAATCAGTGATAAATTGTATTTCGATAATCTACTGATCCAACCGTTTAAGGAAGAATTATAAAGAGAAATGGCTGTTTTAAGTAAGAATCTTACAAGTTTCTATAGCTTCAATCAGGAAGGTACTGGCAAGTTAACTATCCATTTTCAAGACCGATTGGATGTGAGTAACGCCGCACCGCTTACAAAGGAATTCAACGTCCTGCTGCGGATCCATAAACCGAATAGTTTAGTAGTTGACTTGGAGACGTTGAGTTATCTTGATGACTATGGGGTCTCAGTGCTTGTGGAACTGAAGAGAGCGATGGGTGACAGGCGAGGTACTTTCTCATTAACAAATATTCCTGAGAAGATCAATGATATCCTCTCAATGCATCATTTTAATGTGTTGGGTCAACAATCTATCTCCACACACAAAACATCATCAAGCCTTTTTGCCAACCTGGGAGATTCTATTTTTAATATAGGTAGCGAAATAAGGTTTATGCTCACATTTCTTGGTGATACGTGTTTCTCCTTTCTCATGTTTTTGCGACATCCCGGAAGACTACGCTTTAACGATATGATAGAGAACATGAAGCATGTAGGCCTTGATGCGTTACCAATTGTTGGCTTGATCAGTTTTCTACTTGGTTTGATAATGGCATTCATGTCATCAGTCCAACTCCAACAGTTTGGGGCGAACATTTATGTGGCTTCGCTCGTTGGTATTTCAATGACCCGCGAACTGGGGCCAATCATGACCGCCATTATTGTGGCCGGTCGTTCCGGTTCTTCCTTTGCAGCTGAAATAGGTACCATGAAAATATCGGAAGAAGTAGATGCTCTATCTACCATGAACATTAATCCGAATTTTTTTCTTGTGCTGCCTCGCATGTTTGCCGCTTTCTTAGTAATGCCCGTACTGGTCCTTTTTTCTGACCTCTTTGCTATTGCCGGAGGCTTACTGGTGGGTGTTACCATGCTTGATCTTACCGTCAGTGGCTATACAAACCAGACGATAAATACCCTCACACTTTTTGATGTATTCTGGGGGGTATTTAAAAGCGGGATATTTGCCCTTCTCATTTCGTGGACAGGGTGTCTCAGGGGATTCCAGGTAAAAGGTGGTGCTGCCGGAGTAGGCCAAGCCACTACGTCAGCAGTGGTGACTAGCATTTTCTTGATTGTCCTGACCGATTCACTTCTTGTGGTCATACTAAGATATTGGAATGGATGACGTGGAGAATACTGAAACAATAAATATTATACATCAAATAAAACAACAATGATTAACAAACCGGCAGAAGAAAAAAGAGTTGCCATCAATGTTATCGACATGGTGGCAGGTTACGGAGAAGATGTGATACTGAATCATATTAACTTCAAGGTGTATGAAGGTGAAATCTTTGTAATCCTGGGTGGAAGTGGCTGTGGAAAATCCACTTTACTCAAACATCTCATTGGACTCAATGATCCGATTTCAGGAAACATAGTAATTAATGGTATTGATATTACGAGTAACACAGAAAGTAATCTTCAGCAGGTTTTACGTGAGTGTGGTATACTCTTTCAGAG
>JAIQZR010000031.1 GCA_021777035.1 Candidatus Scalindua sp.
TCAGGATAAAGTTATATAGAGCTACGGAAGGAATCGCAACAAGCAGGCCAATTGCCGTGGCCTTGAGTGCAAGAGCAAGTCCAATCATAATCTTGCCGGTTTCCATATACCCATCTTCTCCTATATTGTAGAAGGTAAACATTATACCCAATACCGTACCCAGCAAGCCGATGTAAGGGGCGTTACTGCCGATAGTGGCAATTATGTGAATTTTTCTGGTAAGTACGAGTTCCAGTGATTTTTTCACAGCAAAGTCGCCTGGTTTTATTTTCCTGTATGTAAGAAATCTTTCGATTGCAATAGAAAGTGATACAATACTCATAAAGATCAGGAACCCGATGATTCCATAATCAACAAACAATTTCGTTAATTCCATCTCGCTCTCCTGTATTGAGTTTCTTCCCCGCCTGCCATTAGCCGGGCGGGGTCACTCCGTTTCTCAGAATGACATCATGGTAATAAATGTGTCATTCTGAGAGAAACGAAGAGTATAACGTGTTTAAAAGGTAAAATCAGCTCCGATAAGTAACAATCTTTATACATCAGGAGCACATATCTCTTATCTATAAATGAATTCAGCGTATGTCAAAACGTCAAATCCACTGTAAACCAGATACTGCGTCCAGGTTCATTTACCTGGATCTGGTTGACGTCAAAAGCGTTGCTCAGGTTCAGGTGTTTAGCGTAGGTTTTGTCGAATAGATTATCCACACCGAATTTTACCCTGGTTCCCATGGCTAACTTATAGGAACCATACAGTTCGGTTACCGCAAATCCTGATGTTTTCCTCGCATCAAGACCGCTTCCGATACTCGTAGTATCATCCACCCGGCTCTGGTTATTCACCGTGAGGATCTTACCACCCACGCTCCAGTTACTCTTTTTATAATCGGTGGTCACAGACACTTCCAATGGGGGAATCTGCGCTAATGGACGGTCTTCACTTAGGTTTTCTCCATACACGTAAGCCAGAGAAGCCCCGCTGACTAAATGGTCTGTCCAATATCTGTTTAACGACATTTCACTGCCAATGAGGTAGGCGCTTACATTCCGGTAAATGGTGGCATTGTTACCTGCACCGCTGGCACCGTGATCCCGAGTCCTCAGGATGAAATCACTGATCCGGTTGTAATAGACACTAGAATCAAATCCCCAGGACTTTGTTTTGAACCGGGTGCCTATCTCTATCTGATGGTGTTTTTCCGGGTCAATAAAGGGGTTGCCCACCCATCGGCTGCTTTCTGTCATGTTGTTGTTGGACGCCATATAGCGCTCTGTGGCATCAGCAGTCCTTACGCTACGACTCAACGTCGTATAAAATGTCCCTTTGCCTTGCAGATAATCCTGTTCAAAGCGTACCATACCACCGATATTGTTCTCGATTTCTGACGTGGAACTCCCACCGTAGTATGTCGTATAAAGCCCGGAGGCACTGAGCTTGGCTAACATACCCATGGTATCTGTCGGAGTTCTGTATGCTTTGTCTGCGGTTGCCCGAACATGATCATAGCGCAAACCGAATTTCATTAGTCTGTCATCACTCATGATCCATTCAGATTCTCCGTATAGCCCGATAGTCTGAAGTCTTGCATCCGGCCAGAGAAAAGAGTTAATGGTATTCACATTATCGCGACTACTTCCACGGTAGCGGACAGCGTCCCGTTTATTGCTCTGGTAATCAATACCAAAATTTGTCAGAAAATCACCATGTACCGCCTCAAAATCAAGTCGTCCACTTAAAGTATCGGATATGGATGGCGCCTTCATATGCATCGTGGCCATGGAAGGGGTGCGCAAGCTATAGTTGTCCATCAGATGTGTCAGGTCTGAGTAAGAAATCCTCCCTGACACCTTTTGTATCGCGCCAAAAGAGATACCCCGATTGAACTTCAATCGGTAGACATCATGTAGGGTGTAAGGAGAATCCATACCGGCCCCGGCAAAAAGAACATCATCGGTGTCGGTTGCCTCATAGCCGAACTCAACCCTGGTTTCATCATCCGGAGTCCAACCCAACATCACATTTCCCGTAGCCATCTCATAAGCTGATCGAACTGAATGACCGTCACCATCCTCATAGTTTTCGCTGTTGTCATAGTTACCGATAATACGGACATATCCCTGGGTATTTCCAACAGTCAGATCGGCAAATCCTCCACGCCCGTCTGCATTACCACGATACCCACCGCCAACTTTGCCTTGATACCATTCTCCTTCTGCAAAGCGTTTTGTGTTGCGTTTGAACAGTACAGTGCCTCCACTGCCACCGCCACCTTGCTGGACGGTCTGAGATCCTTTGATCACTTCCACTTCATCATAAGTTTCGGAAGGGCCATAGGAGCTGGGTGGATCCATGCGGTTTGGACAGCCACCATGAACGTAGGCACCATCCAACAGGATATTAATACGATTATAGGACTGACCTCGAATGACAGGATCAACTCCGTGACCGCCCATACGGGCGGAAGAGATGCCTGGGATAGTTGTCAACAGATCACCACCGTCAGACACAGGCCCCTTCGCTCGTTCACTAATGATCAACCGGGATTTAGCAGGTTCTAAAATTTGAGTATCTTCAACAATAATAGTCTCCATCTTAACAATAGTCTCTTTTTTGTCTACCGTGTCTTCAGCCCAAACCGGCATTAGCCATAGAGAAAACAGCGCAGACAGTACAAGTGATTTTTCCATAGTTTCTTTCCTCTCCTTTTTATTAGAAAACAGGAATGAGCATGAGCAATAGTACAATTTGCGTGCATATACAGGTTCTCGCTTTAAAGAGAGCTTCGTCACTGAATTTATTACAGTGTGCAATCCTGAAAGTGTATATACTGCCGCATGGACATTCTTGTAAGTTTAGAAAACTCTGTGTGATTTCCGGCATGTTCATCCAATCGGATGATATCGTGTCCAACAAATGGGTACGGTCAATTTACATATCCTTCATTCCGCAATGCCATTGAATTGAGGGATTTAACTTTCAAATGCAAAAACAAATCTTCTTTTTTAGAGTGCAGTGACCGCCTGTCCGCCAGCCTGTTGGGCGGGTGTCACTGCTTTAAAACGCATCATCACGCCCGCCCGGCCAGGCCGTTCGGACGGGGATGATGCACTCCTTATTTCCCTCTTAATTCAATGACATTGTCCCATCCCGGTGTATTCACATTGAGATGATAGAGCAGAATTATCCGCAGAAGCCACAGTGCAGTGTAAATGCAGCATGGCAACCACACTTGCCTAAAGCAAAAGAGATCCTGCAGGTAAGTTGATGGAACTTAATTATTCGGCGAATTTATTGTTTCACGATATTATTGGTTGGACTTTATGCAAGATGGCGCGGTGGTTTGTCCGGCGGGGATATCTTTATGGATGCCGGAAATACTTCTTCATGCTTTTCCAGATAATAAAGCATGAAGAGTTTTGGTGAGGAGATGCCGTCCTCAGGAAGGCTGACATTATATGAAAATGACGTAGATTGGTCAGGAAGAGCCGCACAACCCAGACTCTTAATGAATGTGGAAAATATGCCTCGATAATTCTCTTTGAGCAAACTTTTCCCTTCAGAGGTATTGATCTTCACTGCACAGCAACAACTGCTTATACTATGCGCTTCAGGATTACATTTACACGTGTGAGATTCAGGATGTAAAGCAACTCTCTTATCCATAATAACAGTGCTGAAACCCGGCGCAAAGAGATTTACGAGTATGCATACTGAGATAACAATACTGACAAAGGTTGAAGATTGAATTAATTTTACCGTCTTTAACAATTGTAATTTATCCTTTAACTTAATAACTGAAGAACAGCGCAAAAAATCTGACAGTATCAAGAATCACCATATGATAAAGCCAAACTTGTGTGAATATAATATTGGTGTAAATCTACTAAATCAAATATAGGTTGTAAAGAGATAAATGTTGCCCGTATCAAAAAAAACCTGAATAAGGTTATCAAAACAGGACTCACTGTGGTGAATAGATATCTTTATTTTTCTATTTTATACGGCCACACGGCCATGCTTCCTTCTAAAAACTTTGTATCTTCAAACCCTTCATTCTTTAAAATACGGTGAGCATGAGAAGCCCTCAATCCTACGCCACAATATGTGACAATCTCTTTTGATTTGTCTAACTCATCTATTCTTGACCGAAGTTCGTTTAATGGTATGTGAAGACAGCCTTCTATGTGGCCGCTGTCATGTTCCGGTTTCGAACGGACGTCCAGTAATATGAAATCATCCATCTTATCTAACTTTACTTTAGTCTCAATTGAAGACAAACTACTTGTTTTCCCATCCAGTTTATTGAGTAATACATTTGCCGCTGTAATTACAGGATCCATCGGGGAGGAATAGGGCGGGGCGTATGACAAATCATATTTTGACAGTTGTTCTACAGTAGCTTTTCCTGCCAGGGCAGAAGCAAGAACATCAATCCTTTTATCAACTACACCATCTCCCACAATTTCAGCGCCAAGTAAAAGGCCGCTTCTCTTTTCAGCTATCAACTTTATGATGATCCTTTTAGACCCGGGATAATAGTGCGCCTTGTCATTTGCCGGAACGATTATTGTCTCTGTTTCAAATCCGTTTTTGACAGCCTCTTTCTCAGATAGTCCGGTTTTGGCAATAGTCCAGTCAAACACTTTGACTACAAATGTCCCCAGGATTCCCGGGAATGTATCATTCCCACCGGTAATATTAATCCCGGCAACCCGCCCATGTTTATTGGACGTCGTTGCCAATGGGATCCAGACAGATTTTCCAGTAATAAGATGTGTTGTCTCTACACAATCACCAGCGGCATAGATATCAGGAATATTTGTTTCCAGCTTTTCGTTTACGTGTATTGCGCCTGTTGGGCCGATTTCAATCCCAGCCTTCTTCGCCAGTTGAATATTTGGTCTTATGCTCGTTGCCAGTAAGACAAATTCTGCGGGGACAGTCTGCTTTTTTGTAATCACGTTTGCTACATTGCCGTCTGCATCTGCCTTAAATTCCCCCACCTCGTCTTCTTCAAGAACCTGAACTCCTTTTGCCTTTATATAATTCTGAACTAAAAGTGCAATATCCTTATCGAAATTAGAAAGTATCTGGTCACGGCGGATAATCAGGCGAGTATTGATTCCCTGTGCGATCAAACTCTCTGCCATCTCAAGGGCAATAAATCCACCGCCAACAATTAAGGCATTTTTAACCCTCTTTTGCCGGATTAGTGATTTGATATGCATTGCACTTGGGATATTGTGTAACGTAAGAATGTTTCCGTATCCAACGCCTTCAAAATCCGGAGTGTTCGGACTTGCTCCGACAGCCAGAACAAGCTGGTCATAACCCAGGATAAGAGATTGGTTTGTTTTGAGATTGGTGATTTCTACCCTCTTCGTCTCTGGATCGATTGACTCAGCACGGTGTTCAGTAAGGACATCGACGTTCAACATCTTCCTGAAATAATCAGGATCTCTTATTATTAGGGAGTTGCCGTCTTTAATGATATCTGAAATGAAATAAGGTGTTCCACAAGATGCGTACGAAATTTCAGCTTCTTCTGTAATAAGTGTTATCTCTGCATCAGGGTCTTCCCTCCTCGCCTTTGCCGCAGTTTTTGTTCCTGACGCTACCGCCCCAATTATGATTATACGTTTTGGTTTCATCTGTTTATTCCCTCTCAGTCCCTCATTAAGAGCTATGGTTCGATATTACCGTGTAGAAAATGCATTTACATATGGTATCCCATGTGGGTATAGTACAAAACGCTTCACTATTAAACAAATATTATTTGTACAAGCTTAATGAGGGTAATGAAATGAATGCCAAAGATAGTGGCGGTATAAGTTTTTCTACAGTAGCAGAATTATATGATATCATTAAGAGCGAGGATGATCTGCAAATAGTTGATGTAAGAGAAACCTCTGAATACGAAAGTGAGAGGATTAAGGGTGCAATCTCAGCACCACTGTCAAGATTTAAGGAGAGTTCCAGGATAATAGACAGAAATCGCCACTCATACATAATTTGCCAGTCAGGTAAAAGGGCAGAAAACTATGCAAAACAATTACTGGGAAATGGATATGAAAACGTTTCTGTTGTTAAGGGAGGGTTGAAGTCGTGGATTGATGCTGGGTATCCGATTGAAAAGGGAGAAAGCAGGGTTTGGTCACGTGAGAGGCAGGTAAGGTTTACAGCCGGTTTACTAGTCCTTCTTGGAGTTGTCTTATCATCTGTTTTCAACCCGGTGTTTTTAATACTACCAGGTATAGTTGGCGCCGGGCTCATTTTTGCGGCAGTAACGGATACATGTGGCATGGCAATGGTCTTAGCCAGGATGCCTTGGAATCAGAAATGTTAAACAAGAATAAAATAGGAGATGAATATAATGGAGCAGACATTAAAAAAGGTTAAAAATCTGGAGAAATTTATACAGAAACATGGAGAAGATACTTTCTTTTCTCAGTCTATCTCAAAAATGCTTGATTATAAAATTCAAAATTACGAAGAAGAAATTAAACGATTGAATAGAGAGCTAAAGAAGTATGAACGTAAATACAAAAAAGACTCATCAGTTTTTTTCAAGGAGTTTAAGTCAGGTAGAGCAGGGGATGATATGGATTTAATTGAATGGTCATCTCTATATCAGATGCGTGAGCGTTTTTTTGAAAAAATGGCGGAACTTAAAGGTAAAAAATAAATGGTTGAAAACTACTTTGACAGCTTGATTCAGGAACTCTTCCTGAGCCGTGCTATTTCTTCTTTTAAGGTATTAAGACGTGAGGCAGGTGAAGATGATGGATATATTCGTATAAAATGTAAACTACCAAATGATGATATCCTTGAATTTGCAGAATATATTCAGATTCAAAAAAACAAGATGTGTCTTGAGACATATAGCTTTCACTGGCAGAACATGAAAGGGAAGTTAATCAAAAGGTGGGATAATGTAGCTCATCACAGTGAATTAGACACCTTTCCTCACCACATACACCTCCCGACAGGAGAGATTTCCGGCAGTACTCCTATAAATCTGAAAAGAGTTCTGAAAGAAATAGAGAAGTGTTTCGAGACAGGCAATGGATAAAGGTGAATTTTAAGAATGCTTGTTATATGTAATACAAACATAATAGAAAGCTTGGCATAGCTCATATTTCCCATTTGACCCCGAATTCTCGACGAATTCCCGAATTTTCCTATTGGATATGAAAATAGTTCTTATAAACTTGATAGTTATCGTATTCTTCACATGTTGCCTCAGTGAATTAGAAAGTGCCGGGCATGGTCATAGTATATACACATCTGCCACTAGTATTCGATTGCGAACAACTGAAAACTTTGATGTAGTTAATTTATTCAAACCCATACATCCTGAAATACCTGATTCTCCTGGGTTTGATATATACATGGCCCCTTTGATCATTCATGAAGTACCACCTGGTGGAGCAGGAGATATGACTGACCGGTTTGGTTTTGTTACTGCGGATTCTTCCGGACGCCTTCATACTGATTCGACGCGCCCTGTTGTTTATTATTCTCAGTCTTACGTTGATTTGGGGGGAAGCGTACATCAACAGATTTCTTACCTTTGGTGTTATGATAGGGGCAACACAGAATGCTTTGGGAAGAATATGGAAATTGCCGTTCAAGGTATACGTATGACGATGGATAGCGACGGATTCCCCGCGATAATTGAACTCCTTGATGATACAAGCAATCACCGTATCCTTTATGTCTCTACGACTCTGGAAGAAACTGCAGTGAATGTATTTGGTAAACCCCTGCCGGGCAGAAAATATTCCATTGAACGTAATCAAGAGGACTTACCGGATGTTGTTGTTGCTCGGGTTGTAGAAAGAGGACCAGAACCTTCCGGGCCTTTTGTATATATTCAATCCTGTAGTCACGATATCACTACTCTACTTTGTCGTTGTGAAAATACCCAATTTCGGGATATAGAAGAAGATATACTCTACGAGCTTTTACCGATCGAGGAACTCTATTTTGTTGGAATTAATGATACGTCCTGGTCACGGGAAATCCTGAACAACAAGTATCCACGGCCGAAGGAGGAAAAGAGCTGGTTGTTGAGGAACCTGCGGTTACCACCGGAGTTTTGAAGAGGAAGTTAAGCCTTGAGTTGATCTACGTTGTTTTCTGTCAGCACATCTGGTCATGCTGCAGGAATCCAGATATCAAATTTTATGCCTAACTAGTTCATCGCCGATATTGTGTATTTTAATTTTCATCTCTTATCAGAACAGCTTTATATGCTTTGGTTTCTTCTGTTTCTTCATAAGCGTGTGATACACAACATACGCTGTAGAAATATCCTGGACGGCTAAACCGGTTGAATCAAATAAAGTGATTTCATCGTCTGCTGTTCTACCTTTTTTCTTACCGGCAACAATTTCTCCAAGTTCCGCATGAATATCTTTCTTCTTTAGCTTGCCTCTGGAAATCGGTACATTAACTTCTCCGGAGTGTGAGGCCTGTTGCCATTCGTCTATCACAATCTTACAAGATTTAGTTAGAGCAGTTTCCAGTTCCTGTTTTCCTGCGGCATCAGCGCCAATACCATTAATGTGTGTACCGGGATCGATCCATGATTTCCTGATAATTGGCTTTCTGGCAGGTGTGGTTGTAGTAATAATATCCGCACCACGACAAGCTTTTTTGCCGTCAGGTTCCGGAAGGAAAGTGACTTTAGGATATTCCTTAGACATCTCCCTGCAGAATTTAATCATGGACTTTTCAGAACGTGCGTGTATACGAACTTCTTTGAGTTTTCTTGTAAGCATTATATGATGTAATTGAGTGTAGGCTTGCGCACCTGCACCAATCAAAGCCATAACTTTGCTGTTCTTTCTAGATAGGTACTTCGTTGCCACACCACCTGATGCTCCGGTACGCATGTTAGTAATGTACGTACCATCCAATATAGCAACATTAAACCCGTTTCTTGGGTCTGTTAAGAGAATAGTAGCCATAACGGTTGACAAACCGAATTTTTTATGATTATCAGGATGAACAGTAACAGATTTAATTCCGGCAATGTTCATGCCCGGAGCATTAATGTAAGCCGGCATAGAACGCAAGTCGCCATATTTGAATGTCAAGTATGACTTTGGAGGCTGGTAAGCTTTGCCCTGGCCGAAAGCCTTAAACGCGGCCTCAACTGTTTTCAGAGAAAGCGGATATGTCAGCACCGATTGTACATCTTTTGCTGTAATTAATAATGTCATATCGAGATTTGATGATAAGTAATTTTTTTTTAGCCAATGTCAGCAGTGTCCGGTTAGGTTTTTGCGAGTACGGTTTTTTATGCCCGATCTGTCTGAAGTTACGTAGGGCGAGGCTTTAGCCTTGCGCTTAATATACGAAAGCAAACCTAAAGGATTGCCCTACGTGCTACACGCAAAAACCTAACCGGACACTGCTGACTAGTAATATAAACTATTACTTTAGCGTTTCTTTCTTCCTCAATTTTATTTAAATGAAAGACTCTTTCCGCTTTTTGCATAATTAAAGTAGCTAAACTTATAATAAAAACTAATAATTTAAAATAACCACTCCAATACTTTAAAATGTCGTATATCCTTTATACTTCAGGTCTTGGATTAGGTAGGCATAATGGTAAGACTATCTGTTATTGAAGTCAAGAAAAAACCGCTCGGTGTTTAAGTAATATCATAATGCCTTATATTAAATCACCGTGTATAGGTAACTCGTAACCGCTGTATGCTTTTACAAATATTTTAACTACTTCTTTATTTGAAATATTTAGAAACAGAAAGTATGATTTTGGTGGTATTATAGGTTTTTTTAAAAACTATCTTGTTTTGACTGATGCCATTAATTATAATTTAACACAAATGAAAATATCACATATAATATCTCCTCTCTGCTTCGTCTTTGTAATAATGCAGCTTTTTATTAGTACAGAGTTGCTGATAGCACAAAACGGATCGAGCGACAACATTAATAATAGTGCCAACAGCGCTTCTGTCGATAAGCCGAAAATTTTCTTTGAAAATCCGGACTTTCATTTCGACACAATTTATAAAGGTAGTAAAGTTGAACATGTATTCAAATTAAAAAACCAGGGTAATAATACGCTGCAAATCAAAAAAGTAAAACCTTCCTGTGGCTGCACGGCGGCAGTGCTTTCTAATGACACAATTCTACCGGGAAAGACAGGAGAGATTAAAACCACGTTTAACTCAGCAAACTATAAGGGAAGCGTCAAGAAAACTATAACTGTTTTAAGCAACGATCCGGATACTCCGAGCTATAAGTTGACTATTTCCGGAGAAATTGTTGAAGTAATCAGTATCAAGCCAAGGAATATTAACTTTGGTTCCTTCCGTTCTGACAACCAATCTGACAAAACAGTCAAAATCTCCATAAAAGCACTATCAGAGCCTGATTTTAAGATAACAAACGTTTCGTCTTCGACGCCATTTGTTGATGCCTCCGCCTCTGTAGCCACAGAAGGTGGATATACTATCTCTGCTACATTAAAAAATTACAACAAAATTGGCAGGTTCAGTGGGAAGATATTGCTGGATACGAATAGCGCCAAACAGCCCGAAGCCAGTATCATATTTTATGGTGTAGTAGAAGGTGATATTGTCATCAACCAGAAAAGAGTATATTTCGGTACTGTTCCGGACGGAAGAGAAGTAATTAGGAAACTTTATGTTAAGATAAACGAAAGCGGCATAAAAGTTTTAAGCACCAAAATCTCACCTGATTATTTAAGTATTAACGTTAATGAAAGATATGAACAAAGTAATCCTCACTGTCTGATCGAGATAAAACTGCACAAAGACGCGCCAGTTGGCAAAATAGATGGATTACTGGAACTTAGTACCAACAGTAAAGAGAAACCTCTGATTAAAATCCCTATAACAGGAGAGGTACACAAAGCTAACGGTTCTTAATGACCGAAACACTATAAACCAGAATCTTTATTTTAGCAACATCACCTGTTTATTACTGACACTAGAAGTTTACAATCCCAAAAGTCCTGCTCTGATCTTTACTACTACCTTTTTTACGAATGTAGGTGTGTTCCCTACAGAAACACCCGGCATATGAGCATCATGTGGGAAAAAGGTAATAAATATACCTGGCATTAAGTGAGAAATATTCTTTGGACTATCTGTCTTTACACAAAAACCAACGTCTTTCTCCGGATCATAAGGTGTATCAACTGTAAGCCCGTTTAATTCAGTGGACTCGATGATTTCCTGACCTTCAAGAAGACACTGAATGTCAACATACTCGCGATGTGCCTCAAATTTATGTGGTTCTTTTGTAGTGTAGCTTGCGACTATTGCATATATATCATCGCCCTGAATCTCATATTTCTTATCTTCGGAATCTGATGTTATTGTGCCAAGAAACTCGAACGCGGTGCTCCAGGCAGAACCGTATGGGTAACAACTATATCTCTTCACTATGTCGACTATCAATTAGAGTCCCTTTTTTTGTAATGGTTCGTATATTTACATTTCCTGCAAACATTCAAAGAATATATCCTTGTACAGTGTAGAATATGATGGACTGATCAGTATTAACGGTTATAATACTCAAGTAATTACCGAAATCAAGTGAAAAAGGACTCTCATTTCCCGGTCGAATCAAACATCAGACAAAAACCGTCCTTTTCACAAGATCCTAATCCTGAGTGACAATAAATTTCCAGGGCATAAACCATGTTTGGCAAAAAAAAAGAGGTAAATCAAGGATCATCTTTCCGGAAAAACGCGGGATACTCTGTATTACCAGAGTACAATAAGGAAGAGACTGAAGAAAAAAATGAGCCGGAAAAAATGGCAATATCAGCCAGACTGTCATCCGATACTGAAATTAAAGGAACAATCAAATTTAACGGAACCATGAGAATTGATGGGAATGTTAATGGAACAATATCAACTGGCAATGGAGAACTTGTTGTCAGTAAATCAGGAATTGTCAACGCAACTGTTACTACAAAAAGTGCTGTTATTGATGGCCGGGTTGAGGGCAAAATCACAGCGTCTGACAAAATAGTACTTATGAAAAGAGCTCATTTTGTTGGTGAGCTTCAAGCTAAGACTTTAGTTATTGAAGAAGGAGTTATCTTTGCAGGGAGATGTAATGTAAATCCGGAAGGCATGAAATCCGATAATATTGTAAATAATAATCAACCGAGAACAGATCACAATCAAAATGGAAATTTCAGTTCACACCAAAGAAGACATGTTTAATTCTACCATGTAAGGTGTAGGCTTGTTGATACAAGTACCTCAAATATGTCAGCAACAAACACTCTGAATCAGTTATCACAATACTATCATATCATCTTGCACTACGAACCGGTCGGACAAATAGATAACTGACGTCTCCCCAGTCCACATAACCGTCATCAAAGTATACACGCCATATACCACCTGAACGACAACTATCACCAGTCCAAAGCCACCTTTGCTTTATATCAAATACGGTATCTATGTATAGGCCGCCATTCTTTTCACTGGGTTCCAGTAGCGACACCGCCTCCTCTAGAGTCGGAACACGCCAGTCGTAATGTCCGGCATATCCCCTACGGTTAAAACTCCTTATCCATTTCTTTATCTCATTACTTTTCATATAATCATCAGAACCTGACGGATGCCACATTAACCCGGTAGTATGGTCTATAACCACTCTGTTATTACCAATTGTCTTTGTTTCATATTCATGCTGTATTGTACTGTGTCCATAAAAACCCCACACCTTCTTCTTACGTATAGCGATATTAGGCATTGACTGGACTTGAGGAACAGATAAATTCATATAAGAAGAACGGAGCCCTGTAGATGGTAGCTTTTCTCCCGATGCGAGTGCTGTTATAGGAGCCAATAAGGATATGAGTGAAAACATTACGACATGTATCAGTAGATACTTTTTCATGTTATTTGTAGAAAAGTGTTTTTCAAAGGTAAACCAGAAATAGTCATTTTGCTTCTGGTTTTATTATTGCGGTGGCACTCAGTTTCGTTTTAATACTTGGGCCTGTACTATTTCTCTCTTTTGCTCTTTCAATCAAATCAATCCTTGTATTATCATAGTCTGCGTCAGAGATAAGACCATCATGCCGTAGAATATTTAATTCATTAAGTTTCTCTGCAATATTTATTTTATGTTTGGTTTTTCCCAAATAATCTTCTTCCAGCAGATACGTATAGTTGGTATCGAAACCCAGCCTCTCAATACACTGTTCTGAGACTACGTCTACAACCTCTTCCAGCTTTTTTCTTAGAAATTCTACATCTGTATATACCATATTTTCAAAATCTTCCGTATTCATCCCTACCTCCGATCTGGCCTGTACAATATCTCTCCATATAACCGTTCCCTCTGCCGCTGTAGTCATTTTAACGTCAACACTAATAAATGCATACGGGTCAGAGAAAAGTCCGGGATCTTTAATGCCAAATGATAATACGTCCGCTTCAAGTATTGTATCAATGCCCAATTTGGCACCCAATTTTTCGTAGTCTTTTACATCTTTCTCTCTTTCCTCCATCAGTTTCCAAGCGGTCTCATTTTCCGAAACACTTTCCTGTGGTACTACATGAAAGTAGGAACAGAGTTGAAATTTAGTATTAAGTTTTTCACACAATACGTCACCAATATTCAAGTCAAATATTATTTCGTTAAAGGCCAAAGAGTCTTCTTTCTTCGCAGATTTCTGCGCTAATAACAGCAGCAACTGAAAAGGGATCGCAGGCCCCGCAACCAACGATGAAATAAACATTTCATCATTTCTAATATTTACTTCCATTTGTGGACTCTCAGGATAATGTAAAATTGCCATATCGTTTACAAACTTTGAATATTCCTTTTTGTAAGGTACCTGCGCTATCTTCGTAGTTTGACAGCCTGCAAGCATTAATAAGCTTATTAAAAGAGAGAAATAATGGTTTTTTGTCATTGAGGAATGTGCATGCTTCTTCTTTCGGTTTCTAATGCGGGTTTAGCTTTCTTAGGTTTAATTTTGCTCAGATCTTCTTCTATTTCCTGCAAATTCGTCAAGATTTTATTCAGATACTCTTCTTCGCTACTCTTCTTGTAGCAACTGCCGTAGTACTCAATAGACTTTCTATATATTGTCACACCTTCCTTTACTGCACCTTTTTCTATATTAAGATGTCCAAGTTTACGATAGGCGCTGGCAATCTGTAGAGCGGTGTCTAAAGATTCAGGTCGATAGTGCAACGCACTTAAAAGATACTCTAAGGCTTTATTGTAACCTGCAATCTTTACATCAACAGATTGATAGTTCTTCTGTTCCTTTACTTCCCTGTAGCCCTTGCCAACCCAGTATATATATGGTGTCTTTGTCAACCCTCGTGGGAGCTCAATTGGTTTGATTACCTTTTGTTTCCAATGCTGATAAATTGGCACGCTATAGATCTTTATCGTTACATCATATTCAATGTTCTTTCTGATAATTACTAAAGATGCTTCAACTTTTTTATTTTTTATCTCTCTAGAGATTTTTACATAATCGTGTAAGAATCTCACTTTTTTACCCTCTATTTCAATAACCATATCACCAGTCTTTAATCCAGCATCAAACCCTGGGCACCCTGACTGTATCTCAACAATCTTCAAACCCTCTTTCTTTTCAGAGAAAGTCAATCCGGAGAATATCGATTGTGCGTTAACAGGTAAAACAAATGTACTCAATGAAATGATAGTAGTAATAAAAAATAGTATATATAATCTCATGTTATTTAAGTCCCTTTTTAAATTGTGCACCCAGGCACAAAGGTTACAAATCGTATACATTACAAGTAATACCGCTCTAAGGGTTCGAGAAAATCAAGGTGGGTTTGTTTCGATTAATCCACCCTATAGCTTAGTGTATCCAGTATCCAAATCACGCCATCTGTTTATTAAATTTCCTTATTGCAATGTCAATAATGAATAGTAAAAGTGCCAGGGGGATAAGAAAACCGGCAAGGCCATTAAATTTTACTATCTCCTCTTCTTCTACTGTTATCTCTTCCTTTTTCGGATTATACTTACCACCAGTAATCGCTGCAATATTTTTTAGCTGTAAAACGTTATTACCTTGTACTTGATATTCAAGCGGTTTTGTAGTTGTTTTCTCCGGGACTATCAATCCTTTTGTCTTTAAGTCTATGACCTTTCCATCTCTTACCCTTGATATTTTCAGATTATATGTGCCTGGTTTAATATCTTTCAATTCAGAAATAAATCTCTTTGGAGCAACCTGTTTCAAAAGAAGTCTCTCACCTTTTCCAGCATAGTCCGGTGATATCAGGCTGGTTACCAGTTTAGTATCATCATTCAGCAGAGACGTTGATTCTATTTGCAAGGAAACTGTATCATCCCCAGCTTTGACCTTAATATCATAATTAGCTTTAGATATGTCCCTCATAGACCATCTCACAACCTGAGACCAGAACTTATTAAACATTGACCAGTTAATCCACTTTGATGACCATCGTGCATTTGCATCAGAAGCGTAAACTACTACCTTACCCAGACCGTACCTCCAATTCGCCAGAATAGGGTCTGTTTTCCCCATTATGTTCGTTACCAGTGGGACTTCAACATTATTTTTTGCTTCTGTTATTGTATGCCCTTTTAGCGGAGGGAACTGTTTGTCATAAATACCTTTCAATATCTGACTTTCCTGGTTGATTGCCGGATAAAAATGCTCTTCGTGAAAATCTGACTGTGATACAAAATGTTCCGAGTCTTTTATAATTAACCTTGGCAACCTTATTATGTCAGTTATCTGATAAAATTGTCCTTTTGTCTTCTTTGCGATATCTTCCAACAGTTCTGTATTCACTAACCACGTTCCAAGTGCAATGGTTGATACTGTTATATTTGCCTCCTGAAACTTACTGATCATTCTATTATAATGATAGTATATAGACTTTGTATTTCCATCAGAAAGTAAAATAACATGACTTACCTTTGAATTCTTCTGCTTTATTTGTCGATAGGCAGAATCCATAGCAGGGAATATGTCCGTTCCTCCATCGGCATTTAGCATGCTCAGTTTCCTGATGATTTCCTTCATAACATCTTCTTTTGGTTTGAGTTCAACAATTGTATACGGAGCAGTATCAAATGCCACAATACCAAAATTATCATTCATTTTCAGTTGTTTGATCAATTCAACCGACGCCTTTTTTGCAAAAAGCATTTTCTTTCCCAACATACTCCCTGATTTGTCTATTATCAGGATCAAAGAAAGCCTGGATTTCTTCTCTTTTTTAGGTGGCTCTCCACCTATAATCCTTACCGGCAGGATTTCCTCCAGCTTAGTACCTGAATACCCGCCTTCAGCCGTGATGTTTGAACCGCACGTCATCACAAATCCACCACCATAATCCTTTACATATTTTTCTATCAACTCCATCTGCCCATCACTAATAAGCTCTTTTGAAACGTTGGAAAAGATTATACTATCATATTTAAGGAATTCCTGTAGCGTATTCGGTATTTGGCCAGGGGCCTTTATCTCTACCGCAATTGTTTTATCTTCCAGTGCGTCAGGCAGATACACCTTCTGGTTTTTTGCACCATTAATATACAAGAGCCTCGTTTTACTCGAAACATTGACAAACGCGAACTTACTGTTATTCTCTTTATCTAAATCGAGTTCGGCATCTTCAATATATAAATTTGTATTAAACTTTATAAATCCTTTCTCTTCACTTTTGTATGGAACCTCGAATATACTTATCCCTTTTTTAAATTCCGTATTCCACTCTTTCAGGATACCGCTTCCTTTATGTAGTTTCAGACTGCCTTTGACCGCACCATCATTATTATTTTCAATAACAACTTTTACGTTAAACATTTCACCTTCACTTATTTCCTTGGGAACAATAACTTTTTTTACTAATATTTCACCCCATTTTTTAACCTCTGGAGGAGATGCCACAAAAACCTTTACATCATTACCAGCCACCATCTTGACCGCTTTCTCCACCTCACCAAGGTTCTGATTTCCATCTGAAAGCAGAATTACCATCTTAGAAGAGTCTTCAGGCATGATACCCAATGTCGCCATTAGGCCACTTGCGATGTCAGTCCTGTCCGTACTGATATTTGTAGCAGTAATCTCTTCAAGAATAGTTTCGAGTTCAAGCTCTTCTGTAAGCGTTGGTGTAATGACCCTGGATTCTCCTCCAAAAACAACCACTCCCTTCTTAATCTTCTTGTCCAGGCTGCCATTGATCTCTTTTACATAATCCCACATCCATTCCTTACCTTCCTCGTTGATACTATCAGACATGTCCATCAAAAATACTGTGCTGATTTCACGTTGTGATTTTTCCTTACCGCTGAATCCTGCGAGCACAAGGACTACAAGCAGAAACACGAGAGATCTTAAAAAGGTTGAAATGATTATTTTTGAAACCGACAAACGACGGTAGCCCAACGTTGACACTATCCAAAACACCGGTAGTGCATACAAAAACTTCAGATATTCTGGATTTGTAAATTGATATTCCATAGTTAAAAAAAGTATAAAGTGCCTAAAGTTTAAAGTGAGCTAAAGTTGTGGCAAAACATACTCTGCGTGGTAAAAAACGGCTTTTAACTTTAGTCACTTTAGTTCACTTCACACTTTAGGCATTTGATTTCGTAAGACATCAGGCAGTGCCAGCCCTTAATTTTTTGTAATAGAGTAACCATTCAATAAAAAGAATAAATGGTACAAGTAGTAGAAGATATTTGCCGAATTCTGTTTTTTCATCTTTTATGAGCGTTTCTGCCTCTTTTTCCTCAAACCTGAGTCCTTCAATATCTGTTGCATCCGGAGCAATCCTAGACTCATCTTCATCAAAAATATTTGCCACAAATCTACTGTTAAGATTGGCGCCTGAAATTTTGTATTCCCCTGTGTATTCTATTTTATTAAATACAAAATCCACTTCAGTCGCATCATCTTTAGCATCATATTTCAAAATCTCGTCTTTAGGAGTTACTATTTCAATATTTTCTGTTAAAGCATAGTTTAGCTTGTACTGCCCGCCTGTTAATAACGTATTATTATCCACCGCTTCATATGGATTCAACCACTGAATTATATTGAGTGTCATTATCAGCATTCGCAAACTATCGGATTTTGAAAAATCAAAGGTGCTGATGTCAAAACCCAATGTTATTATCTTTTTCCCTTCATACCAACCGGCAAACGCAATCGGAGAGTCATTCGAATTATCTGATATCTTTATTAAGGGCACTGACCAAGCGGGAGGTTTCATAACAAAGGAGCTCTTAATATTTAAATCATCCAGGTTATTCAGATGCATCATTATAGGGTGTTTATTGTCCCAATCGAGTATCTTTACATGTAATATGAGGTTATGTTCAGTGATCAGCACATCACTGAACATCTTACCTTTTTTTACGTCTTCTGCCCGCAAATTTGATGAATATAAATACGGGGTTATGTAGAGCGAATTAATACCGGGATTACTGTCCGGGACAAACTTGTGAAAGATAGCGGCATCATAACCCTCTACATCCTCTGGCCCATATTCCGACGTAAGAATATGTGTCACTACTATCCGACGAGTGCCTTGCTCTATCTTCTCCAACTCTTCCTTCAGTCGGTAATTGTCTGAAACCAACAATATATTGATAGGCTTTATTTCATTAATTATTGCGTAAGCAGTATTGTCAACTGAAAGGAAATCATCTGTCTTAATGCTTGCTTTTAAGATGCCAGGCGCATTAAGACCCGGAACACTTAATGTTTTTTGTTCATTACCTGCTAACGCCAACTCTTCTTCCATAATGACCCCATCATTCAAAAAAACACTCAACCCGACAGTTTTACTATCACTTGAATAATTTTCAACTGTTACATAAGCTTCACGCTCTCTGTAATCTTTAAACATATCCTGATATACATTAAGAGACGTAATGGCGACGTTTGCCGATTTTTCTCCAAAGGTGATAAATTTTATGTTCCAAGTCTTCAAATTGGTAAAGTTTATTGAAGATGGCGATCTATCTGTCAACACATACATCTCACCTCTTTCAACATTTTTGAGGAATGAAACTCCCAGGCTGACCCCCTCATCAAGATCCGTCCCTGTATCTATTGGCGCTAAGCTATTGATTGCGTTTTTCAGTCTGGCTTTATCATCTGTAAAGTTACTGACAACTCTGGAAGAATAATTTGAAGAGATAATCATCATCTTGTCCCATTGGCCCAGCTTGCCAACCATTTTAAGTGCCTGAGATCTGGCCTGGTCGAAACGTGGCCCATTATCTTCAATAGTTTGCATACTTGCTGATGAATCAACTATCAGGACAACATTTTTTCCTGAGATGTTAATTATGCTGGATTTGAGGTATGGCTTCGCCAGGAAAAATACAAGAAGCAGTATTAGGAGAATTTGCAGTATGAAAAGCAGGTCGACCTTGAAGACCCTACTCCGTACAGTATCTTCCTTCAGTATGCCCCATGGAATCAAACTCGACACATGTACTACATTTTTCTTCTTATTAAAGATGTAGAAAAATATGACCAGTCCGATTGACGATAAATATCCAAACGCAAGTAAATTGAGAAAACCCATAAATCAGCTCCCTTTAGCCTGTCTGTACATGGACGCACGCAAGCAGATCGCTAATTTATTTATATTATGTTTTTGCAAAATATCAGCAAACAAAAAGTTTTTCAGCATGTTAATAATTCAACGAAATATGGTATAAATACTTAAAGACATAATAACTTAAGGGATATATGTTTACAATATATTATTTACCAAACATATGTATTATAATACTGCGTTTGAATAGCCATCTCCTGTCATTTTTTTTACCATTGTTCATTGCTGGTCTAGCTGTATGCAAAATAAGATCCTTGTCTGACAGATGTGACAATTGCGAGAATTTCGGTTTTTGTCTTTTATAAAGCTTTGGAGGCATGTTGTATAATATGCCTCCAAAATCATATTTCCCTTTAAGTAATTCAAATAAATATAGGCATGCAGCGCTATCTCTTAACATGTGAAGCGTATTTATAATTTTTGGAGGTTGCTTATGGCTTTTGCGAGTTAATATATCAGATGGAGCTGATTGTGTTCACCAATAGTATTTCCCTGGTTCGCTCTTGTTTGTGGATGTGTTCTTCATAATCCCTCCAGTTATCGTTTGTATTAAATAACTCAGAACACATAATAACATACTAATAAGACATGGATGATAAAAACACAAAAAACATTATGTATTGTTAATTACTTATCCCCCCGTAAATACTAATCACAAATAGAGCTATCTTGATAAAGCAGTAAAAAATCTAACAGACGGCAACAGTAATAAGAGTGCTTTTGAAAGCATTATATTCTTCTTGGTCTGACGGCCTTATAAGTTTTTGTGGACATAACTATCCTCACAAGGTACACTTACGGCGTGAAATGAAATGTAATAAAGAGAAAATATGAATAACGAAAAAAAACAAAATGATACGAGTTTTATGAACGGAAGCTTATGGCTTCGAGCTGATTTTCATTTACATACAAAAACGGACGTAGGAGAGTTTCAATACAGCGGTGAAGATGCTAAATTTATACCTAGTTATGTTGAGGCATTGAAAAAAGCTGGGATCAATATTGGAGTGGTAACTAACCATAACAAGTTAGATTTAGATGAATTCAAATCGTTGAGAAAAACTGCTCGCAAGGAAAAAATATTCTTGTTGCCAGGTGTTGAACTCTCTATTAAGGATGGTTCAAGCGGAATACATACTTTGGTTGTATTTGGAAGCGAATGGATCGATAATCGTGAGAACAAAAATCATATTCAAAGCTTTCTAAATGTTACATTTGCAGGACAATCCAATTACGAGAACGAGAATGCTCGCTCAAACCAAGACCTGCTTGAAACGATGCGTGAACTGGACAAATTCAATCGAGACTACTTCTTTGTATTTGCTCATGTGGAGACGAATAACGGGCTTTGGGGAGGCTTGTCTGGTGGCCGTATTGAGGAACTGGGTAAGGATGAATCATTCAAGAGACGGTGTTTGGGTTTTCAAAAAGTTCGGACTCGTGATAAGCGCACAAAAGTTGAAAAATGGCTATCAGACTGGTACCCTGCAGAAATAGAAGGTTCAGACTGCAAGAGCTTGGATCAAGTTGGTCAAGGTGACTCCTGCTATCTGAAGATTGGAGACTTTACATTCGAAGCGATAAAGTATGCTCTTCTTGACTATTCCAACCGTGTTTCCCAGCAACTGAAGAAACACGAACGCTCGCATATTCTCAAAGCAACCTTTGATGGCGGTGTGCTTGATGGAAAGACGATTCATTTCTCACCAGAATTAAATACACTAATTGGTATTCGCGGCAGTGGTAAATCTTCTATCCTGGAATCTGTTCGTTATGCTTTGGACATCCCATTTGGGGAGAAAACACTGGACAAGGACTACAAACAAGACCTTGTTGGCCATGTGCTCGGAAGCGGTGGAAAGGTTACGGTTCATGCCGTTGACCAAAGAGGGCAAAGGTATGAAATCAGGCGAATCTATAAGGAGAATCCTGACGTTTATGTAGATGGTATTCTCCAACCAGGAATTTCAATCCGTGAAACTATACTGCACAAGCCCATATATTTCGGACAGAAAGACCTCTCTAGCACAGGTGCAGGATTTGAAAAGGACTTAGTTGAAAAACTTATTTGGCAGAAACTAACTGATATTCGTGAGCGCATTTATGTTCAACGGCAAAAAGTGTCTGAAGCTGTTGACCGTTTTAAAAAACTTTCCATGGTGGACGAAAAAAAGAAAGAATACGAGTCGAAAAAACAAGATGCTGAGTTCCGGCTTAAATTCTATAAAAATTATGGCGTGGAAGAAAAGCTGCAAAAACAAGTGAACTTTGACGCGGATTCAAGGAAATGCTCACAAATCATATCTTTTGTTAAGAATTATTTATCTGACATGGAGGGTTTCATCAATCGATATGATGATGAACTCAAGAATCAGCTAGTTTACAATACAAAGCAAAACAAAGAGTTCTTCGATGTATTCTTTAAGGTTTACAACAAGCTGATAGCATCATTTGACCAGGTGAAAAAATACCTTGCTGAAGGAAGGGAGAACTTAATCGAGTTGCAAGGTAAAGTCAATGAATTTGAGAAATTGAAGTATGGTCTCAAGGAAGAATTTGCCGACATCGAAAGGACATTGGCAGAAAAGCTGAAAGACACCGGTACTAAGGCTATCCATACAGATGAATTTAGGCAGCTTCGCAAAACCGCGGACCAAGCCAAACAGATGCTTGATGCACTGAACAAACAGGAAACGCAACGGATGATATTGAACCAAGAGCTATTGCAGGAATTAGCTACGTTAAATGACCTTTGGCATAAGGAATACATGGCAATACAAGCCGAGTTGAATAAGGTCAACAAAGGTCATTCATCACTTGAGATCAAGGCTGAATTTAAGGCGGATAAGGGTGCTTTTATCGGATTTATGAAGGATATATTCAGAGGCAGTCGAATACGGGAAGCGACTTTGACTGATTTAGCCGCAGAGTTTTCAGATTTTGGAGCAATGTATAAGGACTTTGATAAGGCGAAGACAACTGTTGGCGGGTCAACTCAGGTCTTCGAGGAATACTTCAACGATAATATTTCAGCATTGTTGACATGGCAGATTCCAAACCGCTTCGTTATCGAATATCGTGGCAAGGAGCTGAAGCATCATTCCTTGGGACAGCGAGCATCGGCTCTCATCTTGTTTGTCCTAAATCAGCATGAGAATGATGTTATCATTATCGATCAACCTGAAGATGATCTGGACAACCAGACTATTTACGAGGATGTAATTAAACTAATCCGTAGCATTAAGCCAAAAACACAATTCATTTTTGCAACACATAATGCAAATGTCCCTGTGCTTGGTGATGCAGAACAAATCCTCTCCTGCAAATATTTGGATGATTTTATAAATGTGACTAGTGGCAGCATCGATTCACCAAACTTGCAACAGGAGATTGTTAACATTATGGAAGGTGGTGAAGAAGCTTTCCGACAACGTAAAAGGATATATGAGATATGGAAACCTCAGAGCTCATAGAGATCATAGCAAGGGACGAGGATAGTAAACACCAATTCAAGGCAAATTTAACCAATGTTAATTCACTTGCTGCGGAATTGGTAGCATTTAGTAATTCTTGTGGAGGAACTATATTCATCGGTGTAAGCGATGACGGTTCATTCGCCGGTTTAACCCGTGAAGACATGGGACGTTTAAATCAACTTCTCTCAAACGCAGCTTCTCAATCCGTACGTCCACCGATCAATCCACAATCAGAAAACATCTCTATGCCTGGCGGTCTTGTCTTGATCGTATACGTGCCTGACGGTGTGAGTAAGCCATACATGGACAACAGTGGAGCTATTTGGGTAAAAAATGGTTCAGACAAGCGCAAGGTTACTTCACGTGAGGAAATCCAAAGAATGTTCCAAAGCGCAAGGTTGATTCATGGGGACGAAATTCCGGTGGACACTTTTACCGTTGCAGACCTAGACACAGAGTATTTTAAAAAATTCTTTGAAAAGAGCTTTGGTGAAGCTTATGACAACCAGGACATATCGCTGCCAACAATCCTTGAAAATATGAATTTAATGAAAGATGGAATCCTGAATGTCAGCGGTGCACTGCTTTTTGCCTCAAATCCAAACTTAAGACTGCCTGTCTTCATTGTGAAGGCAGTCTCCTACCCTGGGACTGAAATCCATGAGGAACACTACATAGACAGTCAGGATATCACAGGGAAGATTGCTGATATCTTTCACAAAAGTATGAGTTTTATTCTTGGTAACATCAAACATATACAAGAGGAACAAGATGTTAATGCACCTGGAGTTCCTGAAATCCCAAGAACAGTATTAGAGGAACTAATTGTCAACGCATTGATTCACCGGGATTATTTTGTATCCGCTCCAATAAGAATATTCGTTTTTCAAGAACGTATAGAGATTATTAGCCCAGGACATCTTCCGAACAATCTAACGGTTGAAAATATAAAGAGAGGAAATTCAAACATACGGAACCCAATTTTGACATCATATGCTACAAAGCTACTTCCATACCGAGGTCTTGGAAGTGGAATCATCCGGGCACTAAAAGCGTATCCAGACATTGAGTTCCAGAATGATAAAGAAGGCAATCAGTTCAAGGCAATTATCAAACGTCGTATTAGCGACGAATGAATATAGGATTGTCCAGTGTACTTCCTAAAACAATAAGTAGTAAATAATGAAATTAACAGAAAACGAAAAAAGAGATGCTATTAAGCTGATTGAAGCGGGTAAACCGTTGCCGGATAAATACCGCTTTTTATTGTTTGATGATGATAGAGAGGTGGAGCTTATCTGGAACGGAAAGACATCGGAAGTTTCCAATGTGGTGCTACCATTCCAAATAATTGAGCAAGTAGATGAGCCACGATCAGAGGTAAACAGAAAAAAGCCGGAAATGCAAATGATGCTTTTCGATGTTGATCATCGAGGTAGACAGCTAAAGGGGTGGACTAACAAGCTCATATGGGGTGATAACAAACTAATACTTTCCAGCTTGAAAAATGGGCCGCTGCGGGAAGAGATTGAAAAGCAAGGTGGCATAAAACTGATTTATATCGACCCACCTTTTGACGTGGGTGCCGATTTTTCAATGGATATTGAAATAGGGGACGATACATTCACTAAAAAACCAAATGTGCTGGAAAAGTTGGCCTATCGTGATACATGGGGCAAAGTGAGTGGGGTCAAACCTTGATCAGTGATTAATCGTTTGACATTAAAAGGAAGTTTATGATATTGTGTCTGTCATGGCAAGGCAATGGCGTATTGAATTTGAAGGGGCTTACTATCACGTCTTATCACGAGGAAATGAGCGAAGGGATATTTTCAGTGAT
>JAIQZR010000032.1 GCA_021777035.1 Candidatus Scalindua sp.
GTTTAATCTTGGTACTTACGATGTGGGTGTTGTAAAACAGGTAACATTTGACAAGTCATGTAATGTGCTTCTTTTGTGTAATGTACATGCGGAAATGTCCGCATTTGTCGTGGTACTTGATAATCCCTATTTTGTGGTTACTTTAAGAGATGGTAATTTCAAGATTGATAATATCCCACCAGGGAATTATACATTAAAGACATGGCATGAAAGATTCAAATCAGTAACTCAGGAGGTAAGAATAAAGTCGGGAAAGACAACAGATGTGAGTTTTGTCTTAAAAAAGAAAAAGTAAACAGAGGCAGTGTGCGTAGAGAGGAAGTCACATATTCTCGGACAACCTGATAACTATTGACAGCTCGTCATGATAAAGGTATTTACATTTGCTCGCATTTTTCCTTGACTTCAATAATATGTTGTTTTAATATCCTTTTTCCGTTTTAAAAAATATCGGTTTTACCAGAGTTAAAATACCACAACATTTTGTGGTAAGATTCGTTAACTTTTATTGAGTTCTTATTTACAGGGAAGTTGATATATGAACTTTACGACAGTACACAGCCGTTCTCAAATCACAATTTCTTCATATTACAGACTTGTAATTAAGAAACAAACTACTCATGCATACGAAACAGATCTGCTTAATTCCGTCTGGTATAGAACAAATCTTTTATCACCTTTTTCAGATAGGAGACAGTTATGCAAATCATTGAATGGGACACCTCAGAGAATGGACTGCAGATAACTATATCTCCTATCTCGGCGGGATAATGCAATTAGAACTTGAACTAAGAAATTGAGAAAATAGATCAGAGTGCAAAATGCCCTACAAACGCGCAAAAGTGAACTCAAAGTACGAACCAAAATCGACCAAATTAATAGATCAAGTGCGCGAAGTCCTCAGGTATCATCATTATGCAATTCGAACAGAAAAAGCGTATGTTAACTGGATTTTGAAGTTCATAAAATTCAATGGGACAAGGCATCCTAAAGAAATGGGGAAAAAGGAGATTGAACAGTTTCTGTCCCACCTTGCCATAAATAGAAAAGTGGCAGTCTCCACTCAAAATCAGGCTTTTAACGCTATTCTTTTTCTATACAAAGATGTGCTTTTAAAGCCGATAGGTGACAAAATTGAATCTGTCAGATCCAAAAAACCGAAAAAATTACCAACTGTATTAGGAAAAAAAGAAGTCAGCCGTTTAATTAACGCAATGGAAGGAACGCATCAACTTATGGCTAAACTTCTTTACGGCAGCGGGCTTCGACTTATGGAAGTTATAAGGTTAAGGGTCCATGCCCTTGATTTTGCAAATAAACAGTTAATTGTTATTGATGGAAAAGGGAACAAGGATAGATCTACACTTCTTCCAGATCCAGTACATGAACCATTAAAAGCTCATTTAAAACGGGTAAGAATTCTCCACGAGAAAGATCTTCGAGATGGTCACGGAAGCGTATATTTGCCAGAGGCCCTCGATAGGAAATACAAAGGTGCCTCGAAAACATGGGTTTGGCAATATGTATTTCCTTCTAAGAAATTATCAAAAGACCCGCGAAGTGATGTAACTCGCAGGCATCATGTCAATGAGAGTTCAATGCAAAGGGCTGTTTATGCTGCACGTAATATAGCAGAGATAAATAAAAGGGTATCTTGCCATACATTAAGACACTCTTTTGCAACACATATGCTTGAATCCGGAGTCAATATTCGTGTCCTTCAAGAGTTGCTTGGCCACAAAGATGTTACTACAACAGAAATTTATACCCATGTAATGAACAAGGATTTCAGTGGTCTAAGAAGTCCTTTGTTGGAACTGGAAAATGAATAGAAATATATAGCATTATTATCATGCGATTTTGCATGATATTACAATATATCGTTATTATCATGCATTATTGCGCAAGAGTAACGAGTTATACAAAAAAGACATTAACTATAGGTCATGGCTAACAAAAGTAATGAAACAATGAAACTGAGATTTAAAGCCCATAAAATAAATAAACTTGCATCTAAGTACATAGAAAATGAAGACAGAGATGTTATCACTTTGAAACCAGCAATTCAGAAGAGAGGGTATATTACAAAACAAGAATTGCAAACTATTGCTAAGTGGAAATCAAGAAGAAGCTCTCACCATGTAAAAAAGAATGATGAATTATATATAAAGGCAATAACAAGATTATCACTGAAGGCAAAATCTGAGAGAACAAGAATAGAGGTATTAACAAATCTTGATGGTGTTTCCTGGCCAACCGCATCTGTAATACTACATCTTTATCATAATGATCAGTATCCTATTCTAGACTTCAGAGCTCTATGGTCTGTTAGTTTGGATATGCCTAAGTTTTATAACTATAGTTTTTGGCAGCCGTATGTTGATTTTTGTCGTGAAATCGCAAGAAGAAATAGTGTTGATATGAGAACATTGGATAGAGCACTTTGGCAATATTCAAAAGATCCAAAGACTGTATAACCAGTCGCTCAAGCTAACCCTCTCTATCATGTGCGGTTTTTATGTTTTTAGATTCTTTGATTATTTTAATTTTTATCAAAAGCTTTCTCCGCCAAGCGGGTTAGCTTAGCTCAATCGTTATGCAATATTAAAGACATATGGAAATCGAGAATATTCCAAAGATTCAGACCTTGCTTTTAAAGCTACTATCCCAATCAAATATTGATTCACGCCTCGGGCGTGGTCAATGGTATCTGTCACAGATGCTAAAAGATGAATGTAATAAAATTTACAATATGAGCGCATCCTCACATGAAATAATGGCGAGCTTTTGGGCACTGGTAGGGCAAGGGCTTGCATATATCGATTTTTCCCAGTCCGCAGTGGAGAATTGGACTTTACATCTCACGAAGTCGGGAATAGCAGCAGCCTCAGATGAAGAAGGCAACCCTGACAATGCTGAACAATATTTATCTCGTTTAAAATCATCTGTACCGAGGGTCAGTGAAACCGTAACCGGGTATGCACGTGAAGCAATCATGTCATATAACAATAGATGCTATCTCGCGAGTGCAGTAATGCTTGGTGTTTCATCTGAAGCTGCGTTCCAAGAAATGGCAATATCATTCTGTAATTGGCTTCCGAATGGGAAAGAAAGAGATAGATTCTCTCTGCTTATATCAAATAGCAAACAGAACTATATTTCAAAATTTGGAGAATTTAGAAAGAGGATAGACAAATACAAACCAGACCTACCATCTGACATTCGTGATGGCATGTCACTATCGTTCGATTCAATATTAGATTTACTGAGGATCTTTAGAAATGAAGCTGGACATCCAACAGGTAAAAAATATACTAGGGATGATGCATTTATAAACTTACAAATGTTTCTACGTTATCTTCAAAAGATGTACGATCTAAAAGAATATTTTGATGCCAAAAGAAATGCATAACGAATCAGTGGAGCCAACCCCTCCGTCATTTGAGATTCGATTATTTCCAGGTTCTTTGTTTATCTTATTTTTATCTATTATTTTATTCACCAAACGGGGTTGCTCACCTTGACGTTAGGCTAAACTAATTATGGCAAAAAATATTGAAATCAAAGCACAAATTAAAAATTTAACAAAATTACTTACATTGGCAAAAAAAATCAGCGATTCAGGTGAAATAATTATAAATCAAAAAGATATATTCTATAACGCACCAAAAGGCAGATTGAAGTTACGTATTTTTTCTCCACAAAAGGGAGAACTTATTTACTATGAACGCAATAATATGAAAGGACCTAAAGAATCTAATTATTTCATCACAACAATTAATAATCCTTCAACTCTCAACGATACACTATCTTTAGCTTTGGGTGTTAAGGGTGTTGTGCAAAAACAAAGAAGATTATTTCTAATTGGACAGACAAGGTTACATATCGATGATGTGGAAAAGCTCGGGCAATATATGGAATTGGAAGTGGTACTGCAAGAAGACCAAACTAATGAAGAGGGTGAATATATCGCAAAAGATTTAATAAAAAAATTACAAATTTCCGACAAGGATCTTATAGACAAAGCATATATTGATCTAATTAATGAAAAAATAAAAGCCTAACAACAAAATGCACCGGACGGGAAAAACTCCGCCGGTGATTAAAACGTTATGCTGAAAAAATGAATCATATAGAAAAATCAATTAAACTTGTTAAGTCGAAACTCAAGTACAAGGTTAAGCACAATATTTGTGATGAACCTAGTTTTAGTTGGGATTTTGATCAGGATCATGAAATTCATATTATATCAACCCCAACTAAATCTAACTCTGATGAGTCTTGGGATTTTTCTTTCTTGCATGAGCTTATACATGCACTTCACAAAGAAATTCTTCCAATAAAATTCTCAAAAAATCCAACAAATGTTCCTCTTGGAACCGAAAGAGAAGTGGTGAATTATTTCAATACGGTTAAGGACTGGTTTGTGCTGGGGAATTTGTTAGAGTATTGCCCTGAAGAAACAAAATTTTATATAGAAAAAGAAGTGGAAGAGTTTTCAGGAAAAGAAACCACTAATGTGAATGTAAAAAATCTGCTGATCGTGGGTATGATATCTGCTGAAGCAAAGTTAATTTTGAAAAAAGATTTTTTTACAGATAACGGGCAAGACGTGTTGTCCGTTAGAAACGAATTGCTAAAAATTGACCCTAAATTGCCAAGCGTGGATAATCTGGCAGCATTAGTGAATGGATTATTTAATGTTTTTAGATCTTTCAAACTTTCTGTTTCTAAAAATGAACAAGATGATTGGGAAGTAAATCTAAATAATGAACTACCACAAAAAGAGTCAAATATAGAGAATTTATTTAAAAAATTTTCTTGATAGAAGTGACTCTTTACTATATGCATAACGAATAAGATTAGATTGTGTGAGGGACGAACCACAATCTAAACCGTTTGTTGTACAAGCCCGTTGCTTGGGAATTAAACTTTATATAAGAAAATATCTTTTCAAGAATGTTTCTTTTTTTTCGTCGCAGAAGCTATGAAGCCAAAGAAGTGAATTTTTTTATTGCTGTCATCATACTATAGGAGTTGGAAAACATGATTTTTCGGTCATTTTAGTCTGATTTAGAGCGAACGGTGGCCCTCTCGGCCCAATAATGCCGTTTTTGTGAATCTTGAATGTATAGCGGATTCGATTACATAACCAAGGCAGCCTCCTCTTTTGTTGACTTGTAGGCGAGGGTCATTAACCAGTGTACTGGCGGTATCATCGTTTTTATGATCCTCATTACACCGCCACAGCATTTGCATGTGAGCTTTGGACGCTCTCTGAACCAGGTCAGTGCCTTATTTTGATTGATTCCGGTCAGGTACTGAAGTAAAGCAATTAATCGTTTGCTGTTGGGATGGAGGAATCCAAAATTCCGTGTTCGTCTGAATCCTTTGGGCAGAACATGCTGAAGAATCAACCTGAGAAACTTCGGGCCGGGAAGCGTTCTTGTGAGCATGTTTTTGCTCTTACTATCCTGGTATCGAAAGGTCACCTGACCATCTTTGCAGGCGATAATATCTTTCTCCTGAATGACCCCTTTGTAGAGATAGCGACCGAGATAGATTAATGCTTTTTCGCCGTTGCCGACAAATTTGCAATCGACAACCCATATTTGGGGATAGTTAGTCGGAAGCGGAAGAGACGCTTTGTTTACGGCAGCGAGCATTTTTGCTCGAAATACTTTAGCCAGTGCTTTGTGATTGAAAAGGTACCGCTTCTTTCCTTCTCCTTTTTTGGAGCACCAAAGCTTTTTCTTCTGATTGATGGCCACGGCTGGCATCACCAGATGGATATGCGGGTGGTAATCGAGAGAGCGTGAGTGGGTATGCAAAACAGTGATGGCACCTGCGCTTCCCTGTAACTCGCTGTCGTTTTGGACAAAGGTTTTTACGGTTTCCCAACAGCACTGTATTATTACGGAGTAAAGTAAGCGTTGATTCTGCCATACTAATGAGCGAAGCTCTTTGGGTATAGTAAAGGTGAGCATAAAATAGTCAGCAGGTACCTCTTTTTTCAGTTGACGCTCCAACCACTGCTGACACTCATGACTCTGGCAATGAGGGCAATTACGATTACCGCAGGAGTGCGGTACAAAAACCTGTTTTTCGCAGTCATTGCATTGTGCCAGCATGACGCGACTTTGTGTAGTACGACAATCCTTCATGGCTGTCAGGGCCTTGAATTGACTTGGCAGGATTGAACCATGATAAAGAGTGATAAAGTCAGCAATGAAGGTTTCAATAATGGATGAGAGAGATATCATATAACATTCCCCCATTCTATGGAAAAACCATTCATCAAATCATTAATTAATTGCAAGGCGTTACGATTTGTATGAGAAGTCAGGTGGGTATATTGGGCAGTGGTTAAAATACTGTGGTGGCCGAGGATTTTTTGTACTTCAAGCAGATCAACACCCGCCTCAATCAGATGGGTTGCATAGCTGTGACGCAGACTGTGTGGAGTAATTTTTTTTTAATTCCACACTCCTGAGCTACCTTACGCAGAGTGCTTTGAACGCCATTCCTATCCAGAGGTGTTTTTGCCAAGTGGGCTGACTTCAAGCCACCATGGCGATTCGGAAACAGCAAGACGGGATTGCGATGAACATACCAAAAACGGCGTAAGAGATCTAACGTCTTAATTGGCAGGGGCACGAGACGATCTTTATTACCTTTACTATCACGGATATGCATCCGCATTCGCTGAGCATCGACATCGCCAACCTCAAGGCGAAGTCCTTCACCCAGGCGCAGGCCAAGACTGTAAAGCACAAAGTAAAGAGCTCGGTAACTGAGTCTTTTGGTTGCCTTGAATAGTTGGTGAGCTTCTTTAACGGTGACAATATCTGGCAACCGCTGCGTCTTGGGTGGTTTAATAAGATTTACATCCTCCCAGCACTTATGAAGCACATGAGTGTAGAAAAACTTTAGACCGTAGAGGTCTAATTTGACAGTGCTCCATGAATGGGTATCGAGGAGATCGGAAAAATAATCAAGCAGTTGCTGTTCAGAAAGATCGTTTATCTGGTGATCGAAATAGCTGCCGATACGTCGGATGGCACGTGAATATGCCTCAATTGTTTTTGGTTGGAGCCCTTTGATACGAAGGTGCTTTAGATGGGTTTGGTAATTTTTGTTGAAATCTGATTCATATAATGTTTCCATAGTGCTGTAACCTCACATTTGTTAATGGATTCACCCTCCCATTGAGGGTTTGAGGTTACATTATAGAATAATTTGTTGGAATTATGTCCTCCGCGATAGCGGCTTCGTCCAACGAGCGCATGAAGCCAACCACCAATACATTTGCGATTTAATAACATTCAGGTAAGCGAACAAGTTATCAAAATATTTTATAATTACAACAGATGGGCAAATATAAAAAACTTCTAATTCAAATATTGAGCGGTACATCTGATGCAAACATTCCATTTGATGGATTGTGTAGTTTGTTGAAATATTTGGGCTTTGAAGAAAGAATTAAAGGAAGTCATCATATATTTACAAAAAGTGGCATGGAAGAAATTCTTAATCTGCAACCCAAAGGAAATAAGTCGAAACCTTATCAGGTGAAACAAGTTCGGAATGTAATATTAAAATATAAATTAGGAGAAAAGAGAAATGAGTAAGTATGAAATAATTATCTACTGGAGTGAAGATGATAAGGCTTTTATTGCTGAGGTACCAGAATTGCCGGGTTGTGCAGCAGATGGAGCTACATATCAGGAAGCCATAACCAATGTTGAAGTTATTATTCAAGAGTGGATAAAGACCGCAAAAGAACTTGGACGTCCAATTCCTAAGCCTAAAGGTAGATTAGTTTTTGCACGAAAATAAAGAAAAGCCTAACGAATCGCATGAAGATCGACCACCAATACATTAGCGATTCAAGCTCCATTAAGGCTTCTGTATAGAGCTGACCGGAGAATGCTCTTCCGGTTTGTAGACCTATCAGCCGGCCCGCTGAGCTGGGCGTTAGCTGTAAAATAAATACTTGCACGCATAGATATAGAGATAGTATAGTGTCACTCTATGTGGATCGAACTGGTCACAACATTAAAACGCCAAGCAACAAAGATACTAGCCGAGCTACATGATTCAAAAGAACCTGTGCTTATAACAGAGCATGGCCAACCATCCGCATACCTTATTGATGTTAACGATTATGAAATGATGCAAAATCGCATACACATCCTTGAAGGCATTGCTCGCGGCGAGAACGCTATTAAAGATAATCGTGTATATACTTTATGTCATGCGCAGTGAATGAAAATTACGAAAATACTTACTTAACGCAAGAGCTAATGAAAGCAGCTAACAATAATAAAATGACTTTGTGCTTTGTAAGACTAAGGTGTCCGGTGTGGAGAATCGTAATATTTCTCCACACCGGTTTCTGGTGATGTGAGCGCTATTTGTATGTTACTTTATCGTTTCTGCTAGTTCTTTTTTCACCTGATATATCCTCCATGAGATGGTTTTCTCCGCACAGTCCAAGACAACCGCCGCTTCTTTGTGGGTCATTCCTTCCGTAAATATCAGTAAGGCAGTCTCTTTCAACTTTTGTGGCAGGCATTCAATCATTTGATGAATGTTGTCTGCCATTGACATCTCGTCTTGATGTGGTCCATATTTTATCTGTTGTTCTTTTTTGTACTTCATCTCATTCACACGTTTTCTCTCTTGTTGCTTTGTGTAATCTTTTGCCGTATTAATAACAATTCTATATAGCCAAGTCTGAAATGCAGATTCTTCTTTGAAACTGAAAATTTTTTTAGCAAGTTTCACAAAAACCTTCCATTATGCCAAATTGACATTTGAGTTAATTTTTGGAAATAGACGACTGCCAAAATGGCATCTTATGGTTTTGTATTTATACCTATACAAAAAATTGATTTAGTATTATGCTTGTAACCTGTTGTGTGATTGGTATATAAGGTGTTTGTTGTGCATCTTGGTACACATTTTGCGAGTAGTATGATTGTGTTCAATCTAAAAATATCGAGCTTGCAATTTTGAAAGGAGGTATGTAATGGCAGCAAAGCAGTTATTATTCAAAGAAGATGCAAGGATGGCAATCAAAAGGGGAGTTACCAAGTTGGCCAGTGCGGTTAAATGTACACTGGGGCCGAGGGGTAGAAATGCTGTTCTTGATAAAGGATGGGGGAGTCCCACAATAACAAAAGACGGTGTATCCGTTGCTGCGAGGAAATAGGGGTCAAATCTCCTCTTGACTGCATGTCTCTAATGCTTTATAATCCTCTTCATGGCACGACCTCTACGAATTGAATATCCGGGCGCATGGTATCATGTAATGAATCGGGGAGCAAATCGCAATCGGATCTTTTCTGAACCGGACGATTACGAGCTTTTCATAAATGTGCTTAAAGAAGCGTGCGGCCTATTCAATGTGTACATTTCCGCTTATTGCCTTATGAGTAATCATTATCACATTGTTGTCAACACTCCAGAAGGAAATCTGTCCAGATTCATGAGACATGTAAACGGAGTTTACACTCAACGATATAATATAAAACATAAAAGAGATGGAACTTTGTTTCGAGGACGTTATAAAGCCATACTTATCCAGGCGGAGGAGTATCTGACTCACATCGTAAAATACGTTCATCAAAATCCATTAAAGGCAAAAATGGTAAATGATTTGAATAATTATAAATGGAGCAGCCATCTATTTTATCTTAGAGGTAAATCGGATGGTGAATGGCTGGACATTAATAATCTGCTCGCATGTTTCTCAAGCAGGAAGAAGAAAGCAATAATAATGTATAAGGAGTTTATGGATATCGATTTAGATAGTGAAGTCATAAAGTTCTATTCCAAAAAAGCCCAAAGTTCGATATTTGGTAATAACTGGTTTGTTGAAATGATTAAAGAGAAGTTCATAAAGAGTGATAAGGTGTCTACTTTAGAAATTAAGGAAAAAAGGGTGATTCTTGGTGAAAGAAAAGTTAAAATAATCAATAAAACAATATGCAATGAATTTAATATAGAAGAAAATGTGCTTTTTCAAACGAGGAGAGGTGTGGTGAATGTACCTCGATTATTTGCAATATCATTGTCGCGCGAGCTATCAGGATTAAGTTTCTCTGAGATTGCAGAAAAATATAAGGTTAAATCATACAAAACGATAGCTTCAAGTAATTTTCGCTTGAAGGAGAGAATGAATAAAAATAGAAAAATTAAAAAACAATATACAGTGTTAAAGAAGACATGCAGCCAAGGGGAGATCTGACCCCTTTCTTTCCTCCGGCAGCACAGCTCGAACGTTATGTATTCTTTAATTTACAGCAATATTTAACGCTTGACGTTACGCGTTATAGTAGTTTATACTTCGTGTATGATAAAGTCGTTTAAGTGCAAAGAAACGGATAAAATCTTTAATCGTTATTTTTCACGCAAGCTTCCTCACGACATTCAACGAACTGCATTACGAAAACTTAGAATGCTGAATAGAGCAACAAAATTAAATGACATTAAGGTTCCACCATCAAATCACCTTGAGGCATTGCAAGGTAATAGAAAAGGACAACATAGCATTCGTATAAATGATCAATGGAGAATTTGTTTTAAGTGGTCTGATGGAGAGGCAATAAATGTTGAAATAACAGATTATCATTAGGAGGTAGTATAATGAGCACAGAAAAAATTAAACCAATTCATCCCGGAGAAATACTCTTGGAAGAATTTCTGAAACCAATGGGGTTAAGCCAAAATCAACTGGCTAATGATATCGGCGTCCCTCCACGCAGAATCAATGAAATAGTACACGGAAAACGTAGGATTACAGCTGATACAGCACTTCGCTTAGCACATTATTTCAAAATGTCCCCACAGTTTTGGCTTGGTTTACAAATGGACTACGACCTCGACATTGAAGAAGATAAACTTTCAAAACGACTTGAAAAAGAAGTAAGTATTTACGAAACAGCTCACGAGCCCACATAACGAATCGCATGAAGTCAACCACCAGATTATGTGCAGTTTAATATTTATTGGGGACGGCGCTCCAAGCCTCAACGTCAAGCATAATGGACAGGTGGTGGTTGCTTATGCTTGACGTTAGACTACACGATGATTAATATCATTAGATAAGATACCTGATTATATCTATTGCCGGGTATGCCATTGAGGCAGCTGGCGTAATAGTAGTCATTATAGGATCGTGCATTTCCTCTGTCGTTTTCATTCGTCGTTTTCGGAATATGCCTGAAGGTGTTGCGTATAAGACTTACAGAAGACAGTTAGGACGATCTATTATCCTCGGTCTAGAGTTTCTAATCGCTGGCGATATCATACGAACCGTTGTTGTCGCAGGTACAATAGAGAACGTTACCGTCCTCATAATATTAATTCGCTCTTTTCTTAGCGTGGCCCTTCACCTTGAAGTTGAAGGCCGATGGCCATGGCAGACAGAGAAACATGATGCAAAATAGGCCACGTCGCCTAACAGGTCAATTAAGTGGGACGGTGCAGCGTGTCTGTGAATTTCACCGTTTGGGCGGTTTATGGTTTCAGCGGCGGGCAACCGGCAACTCGATTTATCGCACCGCCCCTTATTTCCAACGTTATCTGCAAGAAAAATATTTAATATTTCACAATTTTTGGTATCATAATGAAAAATAATGGAGGCATAAAATGTCACAGAAAGTAAGTGTTGTTATAGAAAAAGATGCAAATGGATATTATGCTTACTGCCCCGAACTGGAAGGTTGTCAAACTCAAGGAGATTCTGTAGAAGAGGCGATGGCAAACATTAAAGAGGCCATCGAATTGTACTTGGAGACATTGTCAGAGGAAGAAATAAAAGAAGCAATAAGCAAAGAAATATTGACAACTACATTAGAGGTTCAAGTTGCCTAAGCTTCCAAAGATTACCCCAAAGGAAGCTGAATCAATGTTATTGAAGGACGGATATGAATTTACTAGAAGCAAAGGCAGCCATAGGATTTATATCAAGGGGACTAAACGAGTTGTACTTCCTTTTCACTCCGGCAAAATATTACACCCCAAGATAGTAAAGCAAGTTGTAAAAGCAATAGAAGCTTCAGAATAAAAGCAGATAACAACAGAATGGACTTGAACAGGCTGCTTCATTTGCCTTTTTTGAGTTGATTAGAATTTATAGATTAATTGCTGCTTATTAGCTTTATTGAATTCCACCTGTCAGGCGTTCTGTGGTAGCATCAAGTTCCTTACTCAATCCGGAGAGTACCATCAAAGACTACACTCAAATCGCTGATATCGCTGACTACATGCTAACTCTCTAGGGCGCTAGGGTCGGGCAATGCTAACTATTTGAAAAAGTTGTACTTTTGCCCTCAAGAGGGGTAATTTTTAGCCCAATAACGACTTTTCCAAGGGCAAAAAGAGCGATATTAACAGACCGCCGACACATGGCATGAGCAAGCAGACATTATATTTCCAGTCAGATATGGCATATCACTCATCGCTGTCATAAAAGGGAATTCCTTCTTAAAAAATATTAAAAAAAGGTTATAGGTGTTCTACTCAATTCCCAATTTGCATTTAAGAGATTTGAGGGTATTCTTCATAAGCATGGTAATCGTCATAGGACCAACACCGCCGGGAACAGGCGTAATACTGCCCGCAATCTCTTTGGCCGCATCAAAATCAACATCGCCTTTCAGGATAGCGACCATCTTACTTGGGTCTTTCTTGCTGGGCTTTTCACCAACCCTGTTAACTCCAACGTCAATTACACATGCGCCAGGCTTGATCCATTCCGGTTTTACCAGGCCGGGAACGCCGGCTGCTACTATCAGTATGTCCGCACGTTTGCAGTGTTCATCCATATTTTTTGTTCCTGTATGAACGACTGTTACCGTGGAGTTTGCGCCTTTTCCTTTCTGAAGCATCATGTTCGCAATTGGTTTTCCTACAATATTTGAACGACCAACAACTACTACTTCGGCACCTTTCGTTTCAACACCGGCACGGATTATCATTTCCTGAATACCTGCAGGTGTGCATGGCAGGAACTTCGCCTCATCGCCACCTATCATAAGACGGCCAACATTTACGGGATGGAAGCCGTCAACGTCTTTATCTGGATCAACAGCATTCAATACCTTTTTTTCATCTATGTGATCAGGAAGTGGAAGCTGTACAAGAATGCCGTTAATGGAATCATCTCTGTTATATTTATCGATGAGTGCCAGAAGGGCTTCTTCAGGAATATCAACCGGTTGTGAATCCTGGATCTCATGAAAACCGACTCTATGAGCAGTCTGGATTTTAAGCGTAACATAAGACATAGAAGCAGGGTTTTCACCGATAAGGATGGTTACAAGTCCCGGCACGACCCCGTGTTTTGCTTTTATTTCAGCTACCTCAGCAGTGATCTCTTCCAATATTTTTTCACGAATTTCGGTACCTTTAATTAGCGTTGCAGTCATTTTTTAGATTCTCCTTATTATATAAATATACATAGCGCGGTAAAGCCGCAACCAGGTTTGGAGTGTCTAAAGTTAAAAAATAAGTAACTATTCAGACGTTCGCCGCGTAAGAAACGCGGCTACAGTTTATTACACGATACACGAGTAGGTCGGGTTTCTTACCCGACATCATCACTGAATAGTTACAAAAATAAAAGATTTATTTTTTACCACCTGTCTGCATATTACGCACAGGTAGGCAACTTTAGTCCACTTTAAACTTCCTGCTTGAACTGATTAGTCAGACGGGAAGGCACTTTCAACTTTTTTTTGCGTGTCATAAAATCTATATTATTTTTGTTTTGTGTAGCATTTTTATCAAAATGATCAGAGGTGTAAAATGATAGTAAAACAATCTGGAAAATACAACTTTTTTCTCATATCTGTTTTCTCATATCCCAAAACTGAGATTTA
>JAIQZR010000033.1 GCA_021777035.1 Candidatus Scalindua sp.
GACTATCTGAACGAACTGAACCGCAAGCGTAACCTAAGTTACACTGAGGATTCAGTGAGTGAAGATCGGACAAAGATGGTCTGAAAATGAGATGCGGGAATGGGGAATTATTTTTTCTCGAACCCTAAAGTTAACGTATAAACAAAATAATCTTCAAAAATAAAATATTGAGAATATAATATAGTCTTGAAGCATAGGAAATTCAATGTTTTGGTAGGAGCCGTCTCCTGACGGCGATCGTCAGTATTTAACCCTAAGAATTATCCTTGAGGATAGTATTCATATTCAATATAAGTTAGATGTCATCAGAATAGTTTGTATAATACAGTATTATATTTAATTGATTTCAAAATTTTTTTTAGAGGCGGAGTATTGATGAATCGTAAGTTGAAGAACAGTTTTATTAGCAAGAGAGTATTGATTACTGGTGTCTCTTCTGCGCTGCTTATTTTTGTAATATATATATTTTTTAATTTTGATGATATATATTTTAATCATAATCCAAAGAGGGCAACTTTTTCAAAATTAGAGAAAATCAGGAAAGAAAAAAAGGCTAAAGTAATACATTATTTAGATCAACAGAAAACGAAAGGGTTGCAAACATGTCAGAATAAGGATATTAGCGATTATTTCAAAAAACTACATTATTTATATAAAAATCAAAGATATAGCGGAATCGAATACGCTCTGATAGAACATTCAATTAACAAGCTATTTGTGACTGAATTGGATAAATTTTATGATATGTTGTTTATAGACGGTGAGGGAGATATTTTCTTTACTGTCAAGAAAGAGGATGATTTTCTGGGTAATGTGCATGAGGATCGCTTCAACGACATATTGCTTTATGAAGAAATGAGAAAGATTGAGAATAAAGAGACAGCATTTGTTGATTACGAGTATTATGCCGTGTCTGAAGAACCGGCCTCTTTCTTTATCTCATCTGTGTTAGACGGTGATAGAGTTCTCGGATATATTGTTCTGCAATTGCCGATAAACGATATTAATAGCATCTTGACGGATAGGCATGATCTTGGGAGAACAGGAGAGGTCTATTTGGTAAATTATAACCAGTTAATGATAACACAATCCAGGTTCATTAATGACAATACAATATTAACGAAACAGATCGATACTGAATCCGTAAGGAATGCGTTACTGGAGAAAAGAGGAAACAAAATAATCGAGGATTATCGTGGTAAAAGAGTTTTCAGCTCTTATGAGCAGTTTAGTTATGAAGGGACGGAGTGGATTATTATTGCAGAAATAGATGAAGATGAAGTTGTCACCAATATTTATCTGGGTAGAGAAAAAGAACTTTTTGCCAAGGCGACTGATTATCTGGCTGGCTATTCATATCAGAAAGATATGCAAAGGGTTTATACGCCGGATTGGAAGAGTAGAAATAGTTGTATAAAGGTAGACTTTAAGGAATTTCAAAAAAGTAAAGAGAGTCAGATACTATACACTGAAGGAGTCTTTACATGCACAGCTATGACGATAAGTTATCCAGGCAAATTTGGATATTTACTTCATATTACTCCGACTGATGGTTCATACAAGAGAATAGGATTTTTAGCCAGGATCTTTTTGAGAGATGACTATACTGATTTTGTTGACAGGGTCATGAAAGGTATAAATAGATATGATATTCTTCAATGTGAGAAATCATTGTTGCAGTTTGGAGTTATTGCTACGCATGATGCCAGCTTTAAAAACATAATCAATAAGCTTATTGACGATGATGTTGAATTGTCACAAATCAAAGTACTTTTCAAAAAAAATTCTCAAAAAGTAGACGTTGTTTTTGATTACGAGAATGATCGTGTGTGGACTCTGTGGGAAGGACAAGGTCTGAATTTGATGTATACAGACGAATATGAATTTGCCCCGGATTTTGGTGAAATTATTAAGAAGCTGAGTAATTATAGCAGTGCATAATTTTGATATA
This sequence comes from Candidatus Scalindua sp., assembly GCA_021777035.1. GTDB lineage: Bacteria > Planctomycetota > Brocadiia > Brocadiales > Scalinduaceae > Scalindua. The sequence continues at coordinate 1,952 of JAIQZR010000033.1, forward strand.
AAGAGGTTGGTGAAAATATGAAGGCCCATTGGTTGATTGTTCCATTAATAATAATACTGATACCACTTTTTTTCTTTTCCAGGGAGCAGATTGTACGTAGGGTTGAAATTTCAGATGAGGAATTAGATTTGAATAAGAATGATATGACCAGGTTGATTCATGAGGAAGAAAAGGAAAGTAATATTTATGAAAACGTAACTAAATTCAGGATGCATATGAAATCTCTTAGCGAATATGATGATGCTTTGACAGAATCGATTGAAAGTCAAAATTGGGATGATATAAGTAAATATGCTTTGATGTTAAAAAATACGTCACCCTTAATCTTTACAGGTATGAGGAAGGTGGAATTGCCAAAGGAGTTTGTCCTTTTAGACACATCTTTCCATTTCCAGGCGCTTGCAGTGGTAGAGGCGTGCGAATCACGGGAAATGGTCAAGATGAATATCGAATATGAAAAACTGAAAAAAACCTGTGACGATTGTCATGAAAAGTATAAGAAGAAAGAGTAGGGTGCAGGGAGGAGTGACAATTGTTCATGGTACACTCCCTGTTGCTTATTGTAGACAATATAGGGGGGGGCTGTATGCCTTGCTTTCCAAGGCACAAAACGTAGAGGACTTTGAACTACCTACAGGCAATGGATGCAGGGTGGATTAAGACCGCAGCTCGAATATACCTATATAATTTACATAAATACCGCCAGAAGAACACCTGCAGCTACTGCTGACCCTATTACACCCGCGACGTTTGGACCCATTGCGTGCATAAGAAGGAAATTGTGAGGATCCTCATCAAGTCCTACTTTGTTAGATACTCTGGCCGCCATAGGAACAGCCGAAACGCCTGCAGAACCGATCAGAGGATTGATTTTCTTAGATGAGAACATATTCATGACTTTTGCCATGATAACACCCGCAGCAGTCCCAAGTGAGAAAGCAAATAGGCCGAGTACAATGATTCCAAGTGTCTCAAGGTTGAGAAACTTGTCAGCAGACAACTTGCTGCCCACTCCAAGCCCTAGGAAAATTGTTACTATATTAATGAGTGCGTTCTGAGTAGTATCGCTCAGACGCTTGACAACCAGTGATTCGCGCATAAGGTTTCCGAACATAAGGAAGCCGATTAACGGTGCTGCAGATGGAATCAATAGTGCGCAGAGGACGATAACAACAATCGGGAAGATTATCTTTTCCCTGTGAGATACATAACGAAGTTGTGTCATCTTGATCTTGCGTTCACTCTTAGTGGTCAATAGCTTCATGATAGGGGGTTGGATTATCGGAACCAGTGCCATATAAGAATACGCAGCAACTGCTATGGAACCTAGCAATCTCGGGCTCAGCTTAGAGGCAAGAAAGATAGATGTCGGTCCGTCTGCACCTCCGATTATGGCAATAGATGAAGCGTCTTTTAGAGAGAAATCAATGCCAGGGATAAGCTTAGTCAGGAGTATTGCCCCTATCAGGGTTGAAAAGATTCCAAACTGGGCTGCCGCACCGAGTAAAGTAGTACGAGGATTCGCGAGCAATGGGCCAAAGTCGGTCATAGCACCGACCCCCATAAAGATTATAAGTGGGAAAATACCGGTTTTTATACCGGCATCATAGATATACTTGATGATACCGCCATCATCGTTTATAAATGCAAGAGGAATATTAGAGAGAACAGCGCCCATACCTATTGGGATTAAGAGTAGAGGTTCAAACCCTTTGGATATACCGAGATAGATCAGAAGCAAGCCAATACTGATCATGAGCAGTTTGCCGACACCTTCAGTCCAATTGGCAGCATTGTCATAAACCAGAGCATACAACCCTGTGCTTTTTAATAAGTTACTGAAAACGGTCTTAAATGACAATTCGTCTTCATCTTTTGTTGATTCTGTTGAACTGGCGATTATATCCTGTTTTCTAATCTTAAGAAGATCTGTTCCCGCAGGTAACAGAGTAAACTTCTTGTAAACTTCTTTATTAATATGGGTAATTATACCGGTAACGCCAGCAGTAACCGTAATCTTATTATGGTTTTTGTCTACTAGAAGAGCAATAAAATCACCTTCTCTGATTTCGTCACCTATTTTGAATTCTGTACCATTATTGATCGCTACCTTCAGAAGCGTTGTCTCTTCTGGTACTGATACTGTGATCATGTCCTGAGAAGTGGTAGAATAATCCTGTGCATTCACTGTGCATGCAAACAGGAAAAAAGCGATAATCAAGGAGAAGATTTTTCGTTTATGTAATATATTCATTCGTTCTTTATTAATGAAATAGATAAAATAATTTAGAAATTCCGCAAGAATGACTAAATGTATGTATATAGTTATTGTAAACAGATAACACTCAGACGCCGCTCAGTACAAATTCGAAGAACTATTTTTGTCTTGGCAGATGACCAACTAATATTCTGTCTACAGCCTATTCAATCATAACAAGCGTGTCACCGTTCTTTACATTGTCGCCAACTGATACCTCTATTGCTATAATTTTACAATCTTTTGGGGCCTTAACCGGAGATTCCATTTTCATCGCTTCAAGGACAAGAATATCATCTCCTTCTTTTATAGTATCTCCCGCCCCAACCTCGATTCGCGTAACTGAGCCTGGCATGCTGGCTACAATTGGCTCTCCTTTGATAGATATTACAGGTGATGTTGGCGCTATCACCTGTGTCGCACCGATCCCATCTGCGACTGTTACGTTAAATGATTTTCCGTCAACGGTGACAGTATAATTCCCAGGGTCTTTAGCGCCTTTCGTCTGTACCGGCGCGGCGGATTTGGCTTCCGCCTCCGCTTCAGGAGTAATCTTTCTGATATTCACTTTTGTCTTTCCTTGCAGGAAATCAATGCCCTTATCACCGCATGCGTATGCAATAAAGATGTTTTCATCCGTTACTTCTAAGTTGTTTTCCTTTAGAGTTTTTGTGGCTTGCGGGATTCCAGGTTCAAGGATTTCGAGTGGATGTCCGTGAAAAGGTTTTTTGCCTAATTGTTCCTCTGCAAGCTTAACTATTTCAGGATCCGGTTTTGAAGGTGTACGCCCGAAATAACCGAGAACCATATTCCCATAGCCATCTGTGATTTTTTTCCATCTACCTTGCGTAACATTAGCATATGCCTGCTGGAAGTAGAATTGAGATACCGGAGTAACAGATGTAGCAAATCCGCCTTTTTTAACAACTTCAGTCATTTCTCTTATTACCTGCGGATAAAGATGAAGCGTCCCTGTATCACGCATCATCATGGTGTTTGCTGTCAATGCGCCACCAGGCATGGGAGAAAGAGGAATTATAGGAGATACCTGTTTGGCCTCCAGTGGTACAAAATAATCTTTCATGCACTCTTCGAAAACCCTTTCTGCTTCTACAATTTTCATGATGTCTACATCAATCGTCCAATCCTTGCCCTTAAGGGCATGCCACATGGAAATTATATCAGGTTGGCATGTGCCTCCGCAGACAGGACTCTTTGCGAGGTCAATACCAAGGTTGTTGTCCTTTGTTGATCCTCCTTCGATAGCTGCCAGGTTGCATGCTACGCTTACACCAGCGGTGTCATGTGTGTGGAACCATATCAGAGCGTCGTCTCCAAGAATCTCTCTGGCCCCCTTGAATGTTTCATATACTTTCTGTGGGTTTGCAGTGCCGCTGGCATCTTTAAAGCAAACGGAATCAAATGGAAGTCCTGAATCTAGAATCTCCTGTAACCGCTTAAGATAGAATGCGGAAGTATGTGCGTCTTCACACTCTTCAGGTAGATCCATAAGAGTTATGCATACTTGATGGTGAAGGCCAGCATCAGTTATACATTTACCGGAATATTCGAGATTTTGTATGTCATTGAGTGCGTCAAAGTTACGGATGGTAGTCATACCGTGTTTCTTAAAGAGTACAGCATGGAGATTAATAATATCTTTCGGGGATTGAGACAGGGCGACTACATTAATGCCCCTGGCAAGAGTCTGGAGATCAGCATCAGGGCCTGCATACTTTCTGAAAGTGTCCATCATGTGAAACGCCGATTCATTACAGTAAAAGAACAGCGACTGGAACCTGGCACCACCGCCGGCTTCCATGTGCAGAATACCCGCATTTACGGATGCCTCTACTGCAGGCATAAAATCCTGAGTAAGCACACGCGCACCATAAACAGACTGAAATCCATCCCTGAATGAAGTGTCCATGAATCTAACTTTTTTCACAATAGTCACCCTTTCATATTTAAAAATATATGTTTCATAGAACCAAGTAATTAATTTTAGTTTTAGTAATATTGAAGTTACTGTTAATCAGTTTTTCGTATTATTTAAGCGTTTCTGTATGCATGAATAGCAGCAGAAATGATTGCCGTTTCTACCCGGTTGTCACCGGTCTCTATACTTCTTTTCTTTTTCTTTTTGCGCGCAAGTTCTGTTTTGGAGAGGTCTGATTCTTCCTTACGTGTATGCTCTCTGGTAAAACGCTCTAGTAATGACATCGCAACATTCAGTAGTACCAGGAAAATAAACACAATCCCCATACCAACAAACATTAACATTATTGCATTGCCGATCATTAGTGTTTCCTCATTGAGTAAGAATTATGAAATGCAATTTCACCGGAATTTAGACTGATAATACCCCGTTTTTCACATTCAAAAAGCAATGTGCCGTCATCATTCAGGTCGATTATCTTTCCGGGATATGAATCCTGTTTCACATCTGTAAAAGTAATATGTTCATTAATAAATGCCAGTCTTTTCCTTATTTCCAGTCGTTTCCGCATAAAACCAGTCTGGCACAATACATTAAAACAATTAATTATTATTTCAAGAAGCTCTTCCAGCAGATCTTGGCGGACTATATTTTTTTGTATCTCACAACGAAGTGAAGTGGCAGGGATATCAATATTTGCAATAGTCTTTGCCGTACTGTTCACGTTAATACCAATCCCTAATACTCCGTACACCACTCCATCCGTTTTAATTATTTCGCACAGTATACCGGATATCTTTTTCCCGTGTATCAGTACATCATTTGGCCATTTTACAGATGGTTTCAATCCATAGCCTTCGAGCATCTGAGCAACTGACAGGGCCGTGATCTGCGTAAGATTTTGTCGTAGCTTCTGCTCCAGTGATGTTAATGGCAACAGAAGAGAGAATGTCAGGTCTCGGCCCGGTTCCGAATTCCATATTCTGGTAAAACGGCCTCTTCCGTGTGTCTGCTCATCAGCCCAGATTACAGAGTAATCCGGCAATGTCGAACAGTGCCGTTTGAGAAACGCATTAGTCGATTCCAGTCTGGCGTATTTATAAATCGTGTATACTGCCTTGTCGGATTTGACAATTCCCGGTTTTTGCTCAATATTCATAAAAAATGATGAGTGTGGCCTTATGTTGGGCTGGAATTTTATTTTGATACATTGTGCGTATCTATTCTTTTCCGTTTACGGTCTGTCTCTTTTAAAAGCTTTTTCCTTATACGAAAGGTTTTAGGGGTTATCTCGATTAACTCATCTTCTTCGATATACTCCAATGCCATTTCAAGTGTCAACTCCCTTGGAGGTGACAGCTTTATTGATTTATCTGCGGTCGCAGATCTCATATTAGTAGCTTTCTTGGCACGACAGACGTTAACGGCTATATCTTTTTGGTCACAATGTTCACCTACCACCATGCCTTCATAAACCTTGTCTCCCGGCTTGGAAAACATAACTCCGCGGTCGCGTAATCCATCAAGGGCATATGCCATCACGTCTCCATTTGACATTGAGACTATAACGCCTTGAGATCTATGCGGAATGGAACCCTTGAATAATTCGTATTCATGGAAATTATGGTACATGATGGCTGTGCCCTGGGTGGAACTGAGGAGTCTTAGCCTTAGCCCGACAAGTCCGCGTGATGGAAGCTTGAACTCGAAATGAATTCGGCCATTGCTTTCACGCATGTTCAACATTTCTCCCTTTCTCATTCCCAGTAAAGAAATAACCTGTCCATCGAACTCTTTTGGCACATCAACTACAAGAAACTCAATAGGTTCAGCCTTTTTCCCATTAATTTCTTTGTAAATAACCTTTGGTTTTGAGACCTGAAGTTCGTAGCCTTCTCGCCTCATGCTCTCAATCAGTACTGATAGATGTAATAGTCCTCTACCTGATACATGAAATGAATCTCTCGAGTAATCATCATGCACTTTTAATGATACATTTGACCGTAACTCCCTGTATAATCTCTCTCTCAGATTTCGGCTTGTAACATATTTTCCGTCCTGACCCGCAAAAGGTGAGTCGTTTACTGAAAACATCATAGATAGTGTCGGTTCGTCAATGGTTATGATTGGAAGCGGCTTTGGATCCTTAATATCTGCCAGGGTATCTCCAATCTCTATATTCTCTATTCCTGTAACTGCTACTATGTCTCCGGCAACAGCCTCTTTTATGCTTTTTCGTTCCAGGCCAGCAAAAGAGTATAGTTCAGAAACCCTTTCATTTGATTTTTCACCGTTTCTCCTGAGCCAGGCTACGCTACTGCCGGCACGTACACACCCGTTTACAATTTTTCCGATACCTATTCTGCCAACGTAATCGTTATAATCCTGTGCCTGTATGAGCATCTGGAACGGTTTGTCGGGATCTGTAGTTGGTGGTGGGATATGCTTTATAATAGCATCCAGGAGTGGCGTTAAAACCTTACTTTCCTCATCCATTTCAAGCTTTGCGTATCCGTCTCTGGCGCTTGCGTAGACAACTGGGAAGTCTAGCTGCTCGTCGTCAGCATTTAAGTCCACAAAGAGGTCGAATACTTCGTCCAGGACGTCGCCAGGCCTTGCTTCCGGCCTGTCAATCTTATTGATAACAACAATTGGTTTAAGGTGATATCCCAGCGCCTTCTGTAATACATATCTCGTCTGTGGCATGGGGCCTTCGTATGCGTCTACCAGAAGGAGTACCCCTTCCGCCATCTTTAAGGTTCGTTCTACTTCACCTCCAAAGTCAGTATGGCCTGGAGTATCTATAATATTTAATTTGATACCATTGTGCTGGACAGAGAAGTTTTTAGCGACTATAGTAATTCCGCGCTCTTTTTCCTGATCGTTAGAGTCCATTATGCGTTCAGCGACTTGCTGATTTTCACGAAAGACACCGGTTTGCTTTAACATTTGGTCTACTAACGTTGTTTTGCCATGATCCACATGGGCGATAATAGCGATATTTCTGATATTTTTTATTTCCACAATTACTTTCCGTTTGTCTGAGTTGCTTCAGGTATGTCCTTTATACAATACTTGAATTAATAAAATATAAAATGTCTTACTGCCGTATTCTTATTCCAACAATATATCAATACTTAGTAAAAATATCTCAAAAACAGTAAACTCCTTATTATAGTGATTTAATTAAAATATAACAGTAAAAAATATATACTATTTATGCCGAAATAGTACCCGATTAGCTTTTTGCTCGTACCTCTTTTGTCATGCTCGAATGCTACTGATTTACACTAAATAATATCTACTATTATTAATTACCATAAAAGCCTTGCAACTCCATTTGAACCTCCTTGGTATTATTATATGGTTCAACTACTTACTGGTTATTGAAACCCCTTATACCAACGGAGGTGGAGTTTTAAAATTCCCGCAAAAAGTTGCCCCTATTTCCCAAAATCAACACCTGGCACTTTGTATAACCACTATCAGTCTCACTAACAACAGGTTATGACTTTTAAGGAAGGGGTTTTTGGGGGAACTCCTGGAACAAAATATCTTGACAAACAAGTCCAGCTTAGATTATTGTACACCCTTATGTATGTTTTTTTTTGGCTTTTTTGCCATCTATAAATCACGTAACGTGTGTGTATATTTATTTTATAATTTGCAAATTCGGGAGGTGCGAAATGTTTCAGAATCTCAAAACAGGATTATTAAGAACGCTTGTAACTTTAATGGTGGTTTTAGTCACTGTCAATATGCTTTATGCACAAACAAGTGAAACACCTCCTCGAACATTGGCAGATGAAAGAAGTGTCGAACAGGAAATTATTTCGTTTGCTGACAGTGCCTATAAACAGCCATCTACTGACTCGCTTTCAATCACAATTATTGAAAGTCAAAGTATCAATAGTGGTCATGATATGGATGACGAATGGTCTTCTCTGGTAACTCAAATGGGGCACTCTCCTTCTATTATGCCTCAAACAACCCTTGATAGTACGGGCTTTTTCTCCACCACAGATATATTGATTATCTCTTCTGGTGTTATAGATATACCAACTAATAGAAGAAATATTATTATGCAGTTTATTCAGCAGGGTGGTTCGGTTTATATTTCATCTGAGTACCTCTCTTCATATCAATCTAACGCGACTTTTATGTCAATTGTAAACTCACTTGGTGGCAGCTTTTCTTGGGGTAGTACTACTAGTGGAGACCTTCAGCCAATTAATATATTGGGAACCTTGTCGAATACGCCCAAAAACGTCTCATCCTTAGACTATTTTTGGTATGGATGTACAGGTAATGGTGATGCTACTATTGAAAAGTTCTTAGATAAAAATGGCCAATTTTATGGCTTTATATTCTCTCCACCTAATTCCATCTATGGTGATGTGATTACAACCTCAGATCAGGATTGGGTTAGGCAAAGAGGAACAGATGATTCAGATTTGATGTGGAATATCATCACACGTCTTGCAACGGCTCCGGCTCAATCTTGTACTCTAGACGTAGATGTTAGATATACAGGCGATACTCTTAATATGGATTTTACAGTGGGTTTGCTATCTCCAGCAACATGGAACGTTTTCTTGTCTGTGGCCGATGTTGCCGTACCATTACTTTCAATTCCGCTTCCGGCCATTGATCCCCCACTCTCTTTATCTATCCCAATCCCTGGATTTCCAGACTTTGGGGGAATTGGTATATTGACGACACTCACTACACCTACAGGTGGAATAATTTGCTCTGATTGGTCAACAGCAGGTAGATGCAACCTTGGAACTGACTCGGATAACGACCGTTTGGACGACTGCTACGAGACAAACACAGGTGTATATGTAAGTCCTACTAATACTGGGACTGATCCTTCCAATCCTGATACGGATGGTGATAATATAAATGACGGTGACGAAGTACTCGGTACACTTAGCAACCTCGATTTGCCTGGAATGGGGGCTAACCCTCTCCGAAAAGACCTCTTTATTGAATATGATTGGTTTACAGATAGTCTTGATTGTGCTAACCACTCTCATAGGCCCTCAGTAGCTGCTGTTAATATGGTAGCACAGGCGTTTGCTAATTCCCCTGTATCAAACCCTGACGGGTCAACGGGTATTACATTTCACAACGACCGTGGACAAGGAGGCGTATTTACAGGCGGCAACCTGATCAATGATGCTGACGGGGTACTTACAGGAGGCGTAAACAGTGCGGAATTCATGTCACACAAGACAGCCAACTTTGCTTCTAACCGGAATGGTTATTTCCACTACTGTATTTTACCACACCGATACAATACAAGCAGTGGCAGTTCCGGACAAGCCGAGTTGCCTGGAGACGATCTCATAGTTTCTCTGCAATGTTTCAACAGTGACGGTAACGTTAGCCACACAATCATGCACGAGTTTGGTCATAACCTGAACCTTCGCCATGGGGGCAACGTCAATTGCAACTATAAGCCAAACTACAATTCCGTGATGAATTATAGGTACCAGTTTCCTGGAGTAGACAACAATTGTTCACCACCTGCAGATGGAATTTTGAATTATTCTATTGGTGACCGTATTGTTCTCAACGAAAACAATCTCAATGAGAACAACGGCATTTGTGGAGCTCCGCCCTGGGACTGGAATGGGAATACTACAATTGAAAACGGTGTAACGTTTGATATAAATGGTCAGGACACCAATCAAGGATCAAACTGTAGTGGTACACTTACAACGCTTAGCGATTATAATGATTGGGCTAATTTGAGCCTGACAGGACTACAGGATGCTGATGGACGTGGATTCCTGCGTTCTCCACCAGAAATCATTGATTGTGATAATCCAGCGCCTGATAACTAAACTCTTTGATGGATTTAACTTTGTTTAGAATTGAAGGGATTGCAAACCCCATAGTTGAGGATAATCTTGGTACTGGGCTGTCCCAGTACCAAGATTCATATAAAGTAACATACTGTTTTGTAGGTTAGAAGTGTGGGATGAATAAAATCAAATTGTTAGTATAAATTTTTTGTTGCGAAGCGACTTGACTTACTAATTTGGTGCCACATTCCCCAGGCGCTATATTAGAAAAGGCTCACTTAAAGGAAGATGCGATGAGAATATTTTTCTGTTTGGTAATATCGATCTTAACTTGTATTTGTCATCCTGGATGCTCACAAGTCGACAAAGGAACGGTTCCGGAAGAACAAGCAATAGAAGGTCAGGCGATACCGGAAGCCTCAAAGTTCATAGATGCTGAAAAAACCATAAATGGTGCCATGTTTCGCTCGGTCAAGAAATGGGAAAATGGTTTGTCACCCAACGGTCCAGTACTTGGATACTGGACTATCAAATTCAACAACAAGATGTATACATGGGCTTACTCTGACGTTCAGAGTACTGGCAGTTATTCTTGCAAAGGATGGAATATTATTGTTGCAGGTTCGCACCCATCAAAGATTCACGCAGAGTACAATCCTCATGAAAATCTTCTAATTTGGGACGGGAAGAAATATGAACGAATTGAAGAATAGTGCATCAACCATGATGGGGTGGTTGATGCAAATCCCCCAATTTGTTTAGAATATTCATCCAGTTCGCTCAGCTTTCTCAGTATAAGGGCTTTGTGTACCAAGCAAGTATCTCCTTTTAAGTATATACATCTCTTAGTTTCCCTAGTAGATCAGTTTTTGCCGGTAATACATCTGGATCTTCTGAAAGATATACGGCAATATCTATGTCGCTCATAGGAGAAAGTGTACCCCGTGAGTACCCGCCAAAGAGAGAGGCGAATATCACGTCTGGATGCTCATTCAGGTATGTCTTTACTTTTGGCAGTGGTTCATGAATATTCTGTGGTCATCCTGGTAATGTACCTCGCTGTATTAATTCTGTTAAAGATAAAAAGAGTAAAACTCTTAACCGATATGTTAAGAGCTTGCTTAAATGCGAGGCCCCCAAGACCTGTTATTTTGATTTCCATTTCATACATCTTTTTGTTATGATGCAGTCAGTGTAGTCGCAACAGAAAAAGTGGTATCCATGCCAAAAGTTGTAATCAATTCAAACAATTAAGCTTAGTCCGCCAAACAAACCGTCGGACAAGCCCGCCAAACAAACCGTCGGACAAGCCCGCGTGGCTCAATGGTAGAGCACGTCACTCGTAAACCCATTTGGATACTTTTCGCAACCCCTTTAAAACAAACATAATACGTTATATATTATATACTTATAACTATATTTGAGCTGGCTCAATCTGTCTCTATTTGTACCAATTTGTACGACTTATAGTCGCAATTTAAGCGCATCAACTTCACCATGAGGGGGTGTGGGTGAAGTAGGTGCTTTTTTGAGTTATCCACATTTATGAAGAATTTAGATTTCTTGCACATGATATTTCAACTGCATATAGAAATTTCACATATTAACCGTAAATAAGTGTATATTGGATTCGAACCAGCGACCTCTTGAATCCCATTCATCTCCATTGGTATTAATTGTTTTTTATTTTAGTTCTAACTGTTTTAGTTAATTTGGCTTATAGGCACATTCCTGTAAATTAACTTTAGTCTATTTTAGGGTGTTTTGAGTTGTTTTGGGTACAATTTGGACACAGCAGGCCTCTTGATTGTTATTCAAGAGGTCAGGACAATCAATAGTGCTCAGATTATTCTTTATTAGATTCAAAAATAAACATAAAATTATGCTATTGACAAAAATGTCAAATAAATGTTCTAATCTACCTTAACATTAATTACTTAGTACACACCCGCACAACCTTTTCTGTATAAGTCGGTTTTTTTCATATATAATACTTAATTATTAATTTTTGTGGGAAAAGTACCGATAATATGATGTGCGATCCAGCGAGCCATTTTTACGAATACCTTGATGCAGTAAATCCTACTGATGGAAGTATGTTTACTGTGAAAATAAGTTGTAAACGTATGCAAATTGTTGCTCGTAGAGGGGCCGGACATGTCAAGGAAATGGCCTACGTTTTGCCCGAAGTATTAACAACACCGAAAGCCATATTCTCTGGATTACGCAGTGACGAAGATGAGCCTAAGGCAGACGACAACTTTGGGTGTCTGTGTTATGTTGGTAAGCCGTCAAGGGCTTTCAGATCCAATGGGCAGCAAATAGAACCTTGGCATGATCAAGTTTTTTTGGTGTTTGTAAACGACAGGAATGTTGTTTACAACTGGAGATGGGAGAAAGCTGACGCTGTGAACTTGGATATGCCAAAAGAATATAACAAACGATTCAGAAAGAAAGCATTATGAACAATAATACACAAAAGAAATTTGAAGACATAGCACTTGGGTATCTTGACGAAAACATTGAGTTTGTACCTACTGCAACTTATGACGAAGACGGTGATTGTGTTGAGTTTTTGGCCAGACCAGACAGCTTCTATGCTGAACGTATAGACGATTTAGTGACTGTTTATTATAGTCAAGAAACAGATGAAATCATTGGATCGTTAGTAAAAGGAGTTTCAGGATATTGCCAAAAACTCAAAGAGAAAATGCCGGGATTCATTGTGGAAATTCATGAGGGGTCAATTATGTTAGGGCATTTATTTCTTGCACGTATGTGGGAAAGCGATATGGAGGAGATGCAGATTTTTGTGTATAAAAAATTACAGGAAGAAGCTCAAAGAACAAATATTCGAGCTCCTATATGTAAAGTAGAGTAAGGTTTTCCCAAGCCCACCTTTGTTACTTTAAAATGTACAACGAGAAACATCTCCTTTGCCTTCTGCGCTTTTCTTCTCATAGAAAAAACTTCGTAACGCTTCATATTTCTTATGAGTAGACAAAGCCGGTTGATCAAAGAAGTCATGAGGCTCGCAATTAGGGGTACTTATTGCCATGAACTCACTATATATATTCTACTAAATAATTACAAGAAAAATATAATACTGCGTGAGCCCTTATTTTAGCAGGCTTTTGAGCCATATCAATACTATAGGCTGGGTTTTGTCAGTAGAGAAATAGTGTATGTATTTCACATATACCTCTAATAATAA
>JAIQZR010000034.1 GCA_021777035.1 Candidatus Scalindua sp.
AGAAGTCAAAATGGAAGGATATGAAAACTGGAGTGAGAACGTCGTTATTGAATATAGTAAGGAGACGGTCTTAACAGCGGTACTCCAACATTTGACAGGTTCGATAAGTATTAAAAGCAAACCTATAAACGCAATCATCACTGTTGATGGCAACGAGGTAGGTAATACACCTGCCACAATAACTGATCTTGTTCCTGGAAAACACCATGTAGAGGCCAGAATGGATGGTTACAAAAAATGGAGTGAAAGTGTAGATATTGAACGTGGCAAGGAAGCCACCCTTGCGGTGGTGCTTCAATTGAAAGCGGGTTCCGCTTGTATCGAGAGTGAGCCTTCAATTGCAGTAGTGCTTATAGACGATGAAGAAATTGGCACGACCCCCCTGTTTGTAGCTGATATTGATCCTGGCGTACACAAATTGGAAATAAAGAGGTATGGATATGGAATATGGAGAGAGAATATAGAAATTGAAATTGGCAAGGAAGCTAGTTTGATTGCTGTTCTTCAATTAAAAGCCGGACCAGTAACTATAGAGAGTGTGCCGTCAGATGCGATGGTCTACATTGATGGAAAGAAAGTTGACACGACCTCACTTACAATAACTGATCCTGATCCTGGTGAGCATTTAGTGGAAGTCAAGATGAACGGATATGAAACCTGGAACAAAAGTATAAATGTCGAACCTGGTAAGGCAATTGCGCTGACAGCTACACTTCAAATCAAAGTAGGCACAGTCAGTATAATCAGTGAGCCATCAGATGCAGTCGCTCTCATTGACAGCAAAGAGATCGGCAGAACACCTGTTATTATAACCGATTTAAGCCAAGGCACTCACCTTGTACAAGTCAGAATGGACGGCTATGAAGTCTGGAGTGAGAGTATTAGTATTAAACCTGGCATTGAACTGAGTATTACTGCCGAGCTTAAAATGAAAGCTGGATCAGTCAATATCAATAGTGAACCATCAAATGCAATGATTTTCGTAGATGACAATAATGTTGGACCAACCCCTAAAACTTTAACTGGCATTAACCCAGGTGAACATCTGGTGGAAATCTGTATGGACGGGTATGAAACATGGAGTGAGAGTATAGACGTTAGAAGCGAAAGAGAGAATATGCTAAATGCAACACTACAGAAGATAGCCGGTTCCATCAGAATCAAATGCAGCCACTCGGAGGCAGTAATATATTTGGACGGCAAAGAGGTCTACCCTACCTTAGACACTATAAAATCCGTTGCTATCGGTACACATGAGGTTGAAGTCAGGATGGAAGGATTTGCGGAATGGAAGAAAACAGTCAATATAAAAAGGGGGAAGGAAACATCCATAAATTCCGTACTTCGGCCTATAACGGGTATCGTCTGTTTAGATAGTATACCGTCAGAGGCTATGATATTTATAGATGGAGAAAATATTGGCAAAACACCTGAAACATTGACCGGAATTAAAACAGGCAGGCATGAAGTAGAGGTACGTTTGGATGGATATAATTCATGGGTAAAAACCATAAAAATAAAAGCGGGTAAAGAGTACAATTTTAGCGCTGCACTTGAAAGAAAAAAGGGTTCATTAATGATAACAAGTGAACCCCCCAACGGAACAATATATGTACAAAGTAATAAATCCGGAAAGACCCCCAGAACGGTAACCGAATTGATTCCAGGAAATTATACCGTAGAGGTTAAGCTGGATGAGTATCAAACATGGAGTGAAAATATAGATATTGAAGCGGGCGAGGAGACGATATTAAAAGCTGTACTTCACGCAAAACCTGGTTCAATCAGTATTAAAAGCAAACCATCAAATGCACTAGTCCTTATAGACGGCAATGAAGCCGGTACTACTCCGGGAACTTTTAATGACTTAGAAAGAGGTGACCATATTGTAGAATTAATGGTTGATGGGTACGAGGTCTGGCGCAAAAACGTAGAGATTAAAGCAAATAAGGAATCATATTTTGCAGCAGTACTCCAGGAGATAGCATGTTCTGTCAGTATAAAGAGTGAACCACCAAGTGCAACAATTCTAATAGATGGCAAAAATGCCGGTACTACTCCTGAAATCATAAAAAACTTAAGCCCGGGCACATACAAGGTAGAAGTAGTAATGAATGGGTTTGAGAACTGGAGTGATAACCTCGTAGTTTCAGCAGGTAAGGAGAGTACTGTGACCACTACGCTTAAGAGGGCCACTGGATCTATTAGCGTCACAAGCACTCCTTTAGAAGCAAGAATACATTTAGACGGTAATGAAGTCGGCACTACTCCGGTGATTTTAAGTTCTATTTCCGTTGGCACACACGAGATTGAGGTCAAGGCAGATGGTTATGAAAAGTGGAAGAGATCAATAACGGTTAAAGAAGGAAAAGATAAAAGCCTGAATGTAATACTCCAATTAAATGTCGGTTCTATTAGTATTGAAAGTTATCCTGAAAAAGCAATAATTTATCTGGATGGTAAAGAAGTCGGTAAGACACCTAAACAATTAACAGATGTTATAGTTGGTATGCATGAGGTTGAAGTTTTGATGAGCGGATATGCAACATGGAAAAAAACGATAAAAACAAAAGCAGGAAAAGATATCTCGTTAATTGCTGACCTGAAGGAAGAGAGTGATCCTGGAGAACAGAAGGATGTTGATATAAGTGAAACCTCTGATACCTCAACACCATTCAACATAGACACCGATAAGGAGGAACAAGTAACTGCAGGTGACGATAAAGACACATTGAATCATAAACCTCAACCTCAACCAGAACTAGAGCACACTAGCAACGTCCGTCTACAAAACGAGCTAATCAAACTGCGTTCTGTTTATGATAAAATATCAGACCATCAGGTTGAAACATTATCGTTTATCACAATACGCGAAAAAAATAGTAACATTTTTCTTTGTCACAGCGCAATCAATCACAATTATGAACAGAAACCAATAGGCGACGGAGATGTTGTCATTGATCATGCAACCGGACTAATGTGGTACCAATCCGGATCATCAGAATATTTTAATCTGAGAAAAGCAAATAAATGGTTAAAGAAGGCCAACAAAAATTGTTATGCCGGTTTTAAAGACTGGAGGTTGCCGACCCTGGAAGAGGCATCATCTTTACTTGAATTTGAAACAAAGAATGGTAGTTTTGTAAACCCCATTTTTGACAATAAACAGTGGGGAACATGGACAGGTGATAAATCTGACAGAGGCCAGGTATGGATCGTAACATATGTGAATGGGACCGTAAGTCCTGTCCCGGCTGGAACACCGGCAACTTTTGTCAGACCGGTCAGGGCATTGAACATATGACGTAATCTCTTCACTTGTTATGTATATGATAATTTTCTTAGGGTACGCGAAAAATAACTTTAAAGCATGAAGAACCGCTCAAAACTTACCACTGAACAGCAGAATCAAAACACCCTTGATATTGACTGCAAGTCAACATTAGAGATCGTAGACATTATTAACAAAGAAGATTTAAACGCAATCAAAGCCGTACATGAAGAGCACTATAATGTCACAAAGGCAGTTGATTTAATAGTTTCATCATTCAAAAAAGGGGGTCGGTTATTTTACGTTGGCGCCGGAACAAGCGGAAGACTCGGCGTACTCGATGCTTCTGAATGCCCCCCCACCTTTGGGACTGCACCGGAATTAGTCAGAGGCATAATTGCAGGAGGAGATGATGCACTTAAAAGATCAATAGAAGGTGCTGAAGACAAACATGAGGATGGTGAATTGGCAATAACAGACAACGGCATAACTCCTCTGGACACTGTCATAGGTATCGCCACGAGCGGTACGACACCATTCGTTCATGGGGCCTTAATTCAAGCAAACAGTATCGGTGCTACAACTATATTTCTCTGTTGTAATCCGGATATAAATCCCACCGATGAAGTTGACGTCATCATCAGGCCCATAACCGGTCCTGAAGTAATAACCGGTTCAACACGCATGAAGGCAGGAACCGCTACTAAGCTTATCCTGAATACTCTTACAACTGCATCAATGATAAAAATGGGTAAAGTGTATGAAAATCTCATGGTAGATCTTCAGGTAAAGAATAAAAAACTCAAAGACCGTGCAGAGAGGATTATAATGACGGTTACGCAACTCGATAGAGACGAAGCAGACAAACTATTAAAGAAAGCACAGGGCAACGTAAAATCAGCCATCGTCATGCATAAACTCCAAATCGGACATTATGAAGCAAACAAAAAACTCGATGAGTGTGAAGGCTTTGTAAGGAAGGTATTAGATGGCTTGTAATTGAAATATCAGGCAACGTCACTCAATCATATTCCGATATCTACTTAATGCCAGAAGCGGAAAGTAGCTTCTGTACATATGGTATCTAAGGTAAAAAATCTTGGGAAATCCAGTACCGGTAAATTCCTCCTCATCCCATGTCCCATCTTCTTTCTGTGTCTTTATCAAATACTCAATACCATTCTTTACTGCAT
Organism: Candidatus Scalindua sp.; assembly: GCA_021777035.1. Lineage (GTDB taxonomy): Bacteria > Planctomycetota > Brocadiia > Brocadiales > Scalinduaceae > Scalindua. The sequence continues at coordinate 4,465 of JAIQZR010000034.1, forward strand.
CTGAGTTTCTCTCTTCTGTAGATAAAAGCCCCAAGACCGCCCATGATGTTTGAGAAGCAGTACTCCTCCCAATGGCGCTGAGAGATGTATCCCAATATGATTTGCACGTCTCTCCCCAACCACCATCTTCATTCTGAAAATCTTTTAACCATGATGCCGCTTTTCTAACATAATCTTTTGACATATCTTCTTGTATTGAGTAAAGACCTGTTAATACCGACCATGTTCCATAGACGTAATTTGTGCCCCAACGTCCAAACCAGGAACCGTTCTTTTCCTGTTCTTTTTTTAGAAATTCAATGGCTTTTTTTGCAGAAGGAAAGTTTAAGTCATATCCTAGTTTGCCCATCAAATCCAGTACTCGTGCAGTGAGATCACTTGTACTCGGATCCAGAAGCGCATTCCAGTCAGCAAAAGGAATATTATTCAGTATTTTCTTATTATTATTTTTATCAAAAGAGCCCCAGCCGCCATCATTGCACTGCATCCCCAGAAGCCACTTAAAACCTCTCAGGATTGCCTGTCTCTTGCGATTCTTATCAGGTAAATCTAATAGCTGCAAAGACATCATCACCACAGCAGCGTCATCATTGTCAGGATAAAATTCATTTGCATGCTGAAAGTACCATCCGCTTGGTTCCTTGACAGGGTTCTTCATACTCCAATCACCAAAACTTTTTACCTCTTTTTCCAGCATCCACTCCCCCGCTTTTACCAATGCCGGATGGTCGTTTGGCAGACCAGACTTTAAGAGGGCCATAATCGCCCATGGTGTGTCCCACACAGGTGATACACAAGGTTGCAGGAACATAGTATCATCACTATCATCATAAACTGCCAGTTGTTCAATGTCTTCTATCGCCTTCTCCACGACAGGATTTCCATCTTTATACCCAAGACACTTCATCGCCATCAAGGAGTTTACCATAGAGGGCCATATTGCCCCCAAACCTCCTGATTTCTCAAGACGTTCCAACATCCATTTTTCCGACTTTTCAATGGCAATTTTCCTTATAGAACGAATAGGTTGATTTTCGTATCTTCGAAGAAGAGTATCAAAATTTATAAACATATTCTTTACTGTCAACTTGTTTTGGTCTCTTTTCAGACGATAACTGACTTTGCCCTTAGGTATCACATACAATTCATCCAGTACAGCTTGACTACCAATCATACTTTTTGGTCTGTTAGCCATGATTATGCCTAAAGGGACTACAATACACCGAGACCAATAAGACATCTCATATATATTAAAGTAAAAGAACTTAGGAAGAAGGATGATTTCTACAGGTAACGCCGGTATGCCTTTCCAATCAAATTGTCCAAAAATAGCAAGATATATTTTTGTGAATGTATTGCACTGCATTATGCCGCCCAGTTTAAGGATACACTCTCTGGCCTTTTGCATATAAGGCTTTTCGTCTGAATGACCCGCTAATTTGAGTGCGAAATAACACTTCACCGAGATGCTTATATCACTAAATCCATCATGATAGATACTCCATCCACCGTCAACATCTTGTTTTTTTATTATATACTTGACGGCCTTTTCCTGTTTTCTGGTATCAATCCTATTTAAAAAATGCATTAACATCAAATATTCAGCAGTTAATGCTACATCGCCCTCCAGTACGCCAGCCCAATATCCCCCATCCTCCTGTTCGCCAAGCAGATGAGACTGCGACTTTTTAATAGTAATATTCAATATACTATCAGGTGCAAGCTCGCCTGGAAATCCCTTTAGTTGCCTTTCATAGCTAAGTTGATCTGAAGTGATTTTGGGCAGATAATAACCATTTGTGCCCTTAATAATCTTGTTGCTGATTTTGTCTACTGTATCGATAAGGTCTATCAGGAGTCTCGACATAGTTAATACTTACAAAAATTAAATTAAACCTTCGGCAAAATTCTCTGCCGTCATGTTGTCTGTTAAAAAATGTCGGGTAACCTGCCCGACTTCGCTATTCAGGCGGGAAAACCCGACCTACGACCAAAAAAATATAATATTTTGTAGGGCGGGTTTCCCCGCCTGTACCTGTTCTGTTGCTTTTCTCCGTGCCTTTGTGTGATACGGTCTTTCTCTGTGGATAAATTCTTTCTTTTAGTTTTTCTCAGCGAACTCTGCGTTAAATTATTTGTCTGTGTTTATCTGTGAAAATCTGTGTCCTATTTTATTTCTTTGCGCTCTTTGCGGCTTTGCGTGAGAACTTCTTTTTTCCCCTACTCCTTCTTTTCTCCATGCTGCTGTGTGATATTGTCTCTTCTGCTTCTAAAAAAAGACCATTTCATATAAGGAAACCAGGAAACCAGGAGAATACAGACTCAGCTCTCTACAAGTATACACTTTTTCATTTTGTT
>JAIQZR010000035.1 GCA_021777035.1 Candidatus Scalindua sp.
TGATTCAGGTTGTTCCTCAAAACGTGCATCGTCCCAGTTCTTGGATACATAATAGGCTTCTCTTTTTGTGGCTACATCATCTTTTTCAATGAGCTCCTTGGAAAGGGACATTACTCTCAGTGTCTGGGCAAATGTCTTTACCGTGTTTACCGTTAAAGTGCGTGATTTTTTCTGACCGATAAGTTCTAAAAAACCTCTTTCCGGAGTGTATTTGACATTGTTCAATGAGCGAATGGGAAATTCCATACTGGGTTTCTGTTTCTTTGTGATCTTGTTGTGAATGGTGGAGGCAGATTCTTCTATTTTTTTTAGCGTTTTTGTCACGATCTACTCCTTTCGAGGATATCTGTCAGGTTGTCTATTACTTTTTGTTCCTGCTTGTCGTTTAGATCTAATATTTCCTTTAATGCTATTCTTATATGAGGTATGTATTTCTTAATATACGATTTCTTCTTGAATTCATCAGCCGCCTTCTTTTTTCTCTTGATAAATGTCGCAACGTGCCGCCCGCATTCCTGCAAGGCCAGTTTAATTTCTTTCTCGATTTCAGGGTAATGTGCAATTGCCTCTTTGCTTTCTGATGTAAAAGGTACCCAGACAGATGCGAGGTGTACCATCAGAAGTATCGGCCCGGAAGGGAGTGCACCGGTAGATTGTGAAAGTCCATAGTTTCTCCATGAAGTGTTTATTGCTGATTCGGTAACGACGCACGCGGATTGTTGATACAGCAAAGGGACTCGATTGGCAAACCTCAGCAGCCTTATCAACCCTTCCTCCGGCAAATCTCCTCCGTATGCCAGCCCGACCTCAATCTGAAAGGGGTTGCCCCTATATACCGATGGCGGTCGCGTATTTGATGTGAAGAAATCTGCATTGATCTGTTTTTTGAGACCTTTTATTATGGCGTCTTCTCCAATTGGAGAGATGCAATCTGTAGGGGGGTTCATGATCTTCGTCAACTTGATAGCCTTAAAAAGTGCGTCTGCCTCCTGGACTGCGATTCTTGAAGGTCGGGCCTTTCCATGTAATCCGGCTTTTTCACAAATCTCATCTGCAACTCTTGTGCTTACTCTGGAGAAATCATTAGTAAGGCAGGAGCGGAGATTTTTTGATTTTGTGTCATGCAGCATCTTTATCAATATTCCCAGTTCAATGCCATAGGGATGTGGCTTTATCTCTTTTGGTTCTATGGGCAATTCCTTTGATGCTCTGGGATATCTTATTTCCTTCTCTTCTGGTGTGATGTATGTTATGTCGGCATGTGGATTGGCGATTGATGTTTGTTCAATGTATCCGTCAACAGATTGCCGGCCTTTCTGGTACTTTGCCTCTAATTCAATAACTACCTTTGTGCCTCGTTTGACTTCGTAATCCACTACCTCTTCTTTTATAATTCGTGGTTCGTTCCTTTGTGTATCGATGACAAGGCTATAATGATGTGCAGGTGCCTTTGGTGAGGTTTTCGACGTTATCAGTATTGGCTTGCCGGTTGTCAGTTGGCCATACATGCCTGCTGCGGATATGCCTATTCCCTGCTGCCCCCTGGACATTTTAAGTGTATGGAATTTCGAACCATAAAGTAATTTGCCAAAAATCTTTGGTATGTGCGTTTTTAAGATCCCGGGTCCATTATCTTCAATGGTAACGATAAATCGATCTTCGGACTTTTTTATATGGCTTATTTGTACTTTTATGTTAGGGAGGATTTTTGCTTCTTCACATGCGTCCAGAGAGTTGTCGATTCCTTCCTTGATCGTTGTAAGCAAGGCTTTTCTGGGGTTGTCAAAACCAAGCAAGTGTCTGTTCTTAGTAAAGAACTCACTGACTGAAATTTCTCTCTGTTTTTTTGCAAGATCTTGAGCGGTTATGCTCGGAGAATCTTTAGTCTGTTTTTCTGTTTTTTTTGAGGATGCCATTTATTCTGGTTTTAAAATATCTTTTTTCTTTTCCATGATTTCTTTGCAATTACTGCAAAACTCTGTTCCTTTGTGATCTGTATCGTCTATGGTGTTTGATAAAAACATAACGCACTTATTATCTTTGCAGTGGTAGAGCCCATATGTGTGTCCAAGTTCGTGAACGGCTTCAATAATTGTTCTATAATTAAATAGCGCAGAATCCTCTGGTAGATCATAGAATTTCTGTTTGAGCCTTGTTAGAGAAATAACTGATACCTTCTTTTTTATGTCTGCTCCTCCGAAAACAAATGTACGTTCAGGTACATACAAATCAACATTGACTAGTCCCAATATCCTGTCATACCCTGTTAATTTTAAATTGTGTATTTTATTCAGTATCTTTGTTGAGTTATATTGTTTTTTGTGCTTGTGGTACGCATATGTTGGAGCTTCTATCTGTCTTCCTATATCTACTACAACATTAAATCTTTTTTCAAGTTCCATTTGTGTGTATTGTAGAATATTGTTGTCTATGTCTCCTATCGGAATTATACAAAATATTTTTTTCATATCGGTATTTGCAGCGTAGTTTGTTTTTGTGAATATGCTATTTAATAATAGCGCAAGTATGGTAATAATAGCTAGTTTGTAATTGCATTTTAGGGTTGATGTCATGTTTTGATAATAAAAAAGACGACGCGTTTCGCATGTAGCTTGATTTTGTACAAAAAAACGGTACTACGTTACTGGGCTAGGATGATAATTGCAACCTGTCTGCTTTTGGGTGTGAAAAAGTGAAAGGGAGTAGTGGTGAGCAGCTATATATTTATATTGAAACCTGTTTTAAGTAAACACTATTCATCCAAGGTTACAAATCGTTGTTTAAATTAGTGTCCAGGCCAGTACCGTGTGCTTTGATTATCTCAAGCGCTTGCGGTTTCGTAAAACCTTCTTTGCAAAGAGAGGTATAGAAATTATACATAAGCATTGCAAGCGTTTTTTGCAGATCAACACACTGTGGTATAATCTCATTTAAATGCCGTATGCCTTGTTCTGCTTCAATTTGTGCCATTAGACGTCTTAAGTTGTCATCCATATTTATGTAACAAGCCTTACTAGTAGAAAATAAACCATTGTTAGTATTGCAATCAGACTGAATTGAATACCTACATGTCTCAATTCTTGTATTACTAAACGCATAAGGTTCCTCCTACAACATATTGTAGAAATTTGCAAGTAATATACAATACTTGGATGGAAAGTCAAGCGTTTTTAAATTTAATTTTTGGCCATAAGGACTTTGTTGGGTATTATTATCAGGCTATAGCATTAAAAGGTGTGGGTTAAAAAAACTGTCGACGTATCTATTTTGAAGAAACACGAGTATTTTGTTTTTATGAGGTTTTTTCTAAGGATTTTGCATATTTAAAGAGTATTGAATAATTGTGTTAAGTTAGGTGCCGTAGAGTAAATAAGGCTTATGTCCTTTTGTGAGCGATGTTTATTATGCGTTCTTGATAATTTTATTTTTGAATTTTTATTTTTTATTGACAATATCTTATTTAAGTTTATACTCTTCTTTTCTTGTTCATTGAAAATTGACAACATAAAAGCGTTGGGTGTATAACTTATAAGTTATTTTGTTTGTTGCCGTTAGCTCGGTACAAGCAGGTAGCGAGAAGTTAAAAAGTATCAAAATGAGTACATTATTAAATTTATGAAGGGTTTGATCTTGGCTCAGAACGAACGCTGGCGGCGTGGATTAGGCATGCAAGTCGAACGAGGATATATCCTTCGGGATGTAAGCCGAGTGGCGCAAGGGTGAGTAATGCATAGATTACCTGCCTCTAGGATAAGGACAACTTTGTGAAAACGGAGCTAATACTTAATAATACGAAAGGAAATAAATTTTTTTCGTCAATTGGAGGGTAGCAATACCTTTTGCCTAGAGAGGGGTTTATGTCCTATCAGCTTGTTGGTGGGGTAATGGCCTACCAAGGCGAAGACGGGTAGCCGGTCTTAGAGGATGATCGGCCACACTGGGACTGAGACACTGCCCAGACTTCTACGGAAGGCTGCAGTCGAGAATCTTTCGCAATGCCCGAAAGGGTGACGAAGCGACGCCGCGTGAGTGAGGAAGGCCTTCGGGTTGTAAAGCTCTGTCAGGAGTTAAGAAAT
>JAIQZR010000036.1 GCA_021777035.1 Candidatus Scalindua sp.
CCGCAGTCGCATATTCACCCATTATTATCTTCCAGATTTGTGTGTCAGTTAACACATCTTTCCAGGCTGGCATTGCAGAGTCCCATGGTGTAGACACACCCGGAAGTCCTGGTCCACCTTCTTTAATTCTCCAGAAAGCAAAAGCTTCTACTACTGTTGCGATTGTACCCGGATCGGTAAAATTAATAGGTCTTAAGCGAAAAGCATTGGCAAAAGGCCCGTTCCCATCTGCCTTTGACCCATGACAAGGACGACAGTTCTGCTGATAAAGATGCTTACCCTCTTCAATACACTTCCTCTTTGTCGCTTCGTCAGCATGCAAGAAAGGATTTTCCATCTTCTCAAACTCCTGCGGCAATGTAGGATGCTGAATTCTCAGTTCTACAGGAGAAGCCGTACCAGGCACAGTCCCTGAGTATACAAACCATCCTACTAGTAAAGGTATCGCGATAATAAACATTTTCTGAAATAACGCTTTGAATTTATCATCACCTGCAGGCAAGATAAAACTCAGAAAATTTGCCCACTTGAGATCACTGGTAGATACATAAACAAGACAAGCAAGAATAGCCAGAATCATGTACCAGAGCAACAGCGTACTTGGTGTAGGCATCGTATGATCTTTTCCCAGTAAAATCATGAAAGCGTATGGAGCAATTACCTTGATAATGACAAATACTATTAATACTGCCACCACAACCATTATCATTGAATATGAATTCTTTTTAGTTGCCATCTTTTTATTTACCATCAAGCTACCTTTTCCACTAGTTACTAAACTATTTCTTAGATTCTTTGTAAATTTTACTTCTGACTTAAAAGAAACATTATAACACCATAAAATTCTTTTGTTGTCAGCATATCCATAAAGTTACCAGGCATGATAGAGACGTCCTGCTTCTGCATCTGAGCTATCTCATCAGGATAGAAAACATACTCCTCCATCACGCCATCTTCATCGACCATTAAGACGACCTCTTCTTCATCCTGACTGACCAGTAACCCGTTATAGGCCATTCCTTCGGTTGTCATCAGATACATCGTCTCAAATCCTTTTACTATAACCTCGCTCGGCTTGAGTACCGATTCTATGAGATACTGAGGTGTCTGCACCGCACCGATGCCTGTCAGATCAGGTCCTACCTTAGAACCCTTTCCGTTTAAGACATGGCACTTTGAGCAAGTCACGCCTCTTGATTCATCAAAAAACACCAACTCTCCCTCTTTTATGTCCACGTCTATAGGAGGCAACCACGGAGCAACCGCTTCGCCAGATGCCTCAGGTATTTTTTCTTCAAACTTCGCAACTGCCGCTATGTCAGCCTCTCCTCCCAGCGTCTGCAGATACGTCAGAACAGCTTGTATTTGCTCACGCCCTAACATTATAGGAGCGTCATAAACCTTCGGCATAATATTATCATAGCCTTCCACAACAAAAGCAGAAGGGTTCACGATTGACTCGACCAGATACTCAAGACCAGATGACAATCCTGCCTCCTTTGCCCTCTCCTCAGCCCTTGCCGCAAGTCCCTCCTGGTTAGGCCCTCTTGTTGCGCTTCCTGATGTACCAATACTATGGCAGGTATGACACTGACCGTCACCCCAATATATTTTTTCTCCTGCTTCAGGGTTTATTCCGGTAGCGCCACCACCTCCGCCGCTACCCCCGGATAGCCCTGTCACATACATACAGACAAATATAAAAAAACCAAGAATACACAGTGAAAACACTGCTGATTTCAAGAAGCTTTTCATTATTTCTTATTTCCTTAATACAACTGCAGATATATTATAAATTACCCTGCCGTTACAACAAAACCTTAAACATGCTTCTCTTTCCTGCCATAAAGACTTCCAAGCCAGAATACAATGGCAACAAGAGACAGAAAGAGAAAAACAATTAAAGAGACCACCCAGCCCATATAAGCAATACTAGGAGTAAATGCTCCCGCAGATTTATCCTGCATATATCCGTATATATGCCAATTCATCCTTAGCCCTGAGCGTATGAATCCCATCAATCCCATAAGCGTCACAATCGCCACACAGAGCAGAAGCAAAGCGTATTGCGCTCTGTTCGGGATTTTACCCCATTGTATACCACCGACCTCTTTTGCATTTTTGAAGAGAAAAACATCAATGACTGTATTAACTATTAATGTGGAAATTACTATTGATACCTGTGTTACAGAGAGGAACCTTAAAACCATATTTGCCTTTTCCATAAGCACAAATCCGTAGTACCAGAAATAGATAACTGATATGGATGCCGCCACAACAAACAACAATGTCTGCGCAAGCTTACCCTTATTTGCAAGCGTGAGAAACAGCGCACAGATAAGCGCAATAATTTGTATCGTGATACAGGTAAGGAGCGGCGACATGTACGGCTTTACTACTTCGCTCAGATCCTGCCCCTTGAGCCCCATTGCATACCATGCCAGATACGCTATTGTAATACCCACGGTAAAGACCATGGTAATCCTTGCACCATTACCGTGACTCTTAAACGGCATGGTCTGGCCTTTATTTGCCCTTCTATACAATAGGAAGCTGAAGAATGTAGACAGAATCAAGAGGTTCACAACAGCATTCTTAGCCGCCATGACCCCAAAGAATTTAGAAAACGGATGATATTGTTCGCCGATAAGAGCCCTCTCCTCTCCACTTAATGGAAGATTATGAGGCGTGAGCCAAACGGCAAAGCAGAAGAAAATAACGATATTTATGTACTTAATATAGGGAGTATACCTCTCGGCACCTTTTATCCTTGCCATACCATTCCATAAATAATAGTTCCCCCCAACAAACATCATTCCAATGAGAATAGCCTGTACTATAAATGTCCAGGAGAAAGCCCCACCCATCATAATATTACCCATGACAGGACTGGCACTATATATCTCTCTTCCAAGATAGTATCCGGCAAACGGGAGAGGTATGAAGGCCGCCAGACCTATAAAGTTCCCTATGTAGCCCATCCAATCATAATGGGCCTTATCTTCTTCGGTCTTTGCCCCCATAAATTTAACAGCGGCATAAGCACCAACGACAAAACCACCAAAAGCAACATTAGCTATAATTCGATGAATATTAACCGGCATCCAGAGAAAATTGAAAAATGCATCAGAATGACTCAGTATAGCACCGGTTTTCATATCTATACCGGACGGCGCCATCATAAATGTAGCCCAGGAATTCGCCAGCATCATCAAGGCAGTACCGAACACATTAAGCATAACACCCAGAAAAACATGGAGCCACTTACCCGTTCCCGTTCTTAACAGATCCCATGAATAATAGTAGGCATAGAGAAAGAACACCTCGCCGAAGAAACAGAGTGCATATACGAACATATACGGGTGAAAAACATCCGTCATGTAGCGCATAAAGCCTGGATACAAACCATATAGCGCGAAAGCCAGAAGACCACCCAGCGCAGCCGTTGTAGCGAACGCCGTTGACAAGAGCTTTGTAAGCTCACGTGCAAGATTGTCAAACTTTATCTGATTAGACTTTGCACCAATCGCCTCAATGATAACCACAAACAGAGGCACGGCCAACACAAAGGCAGCAAACAAGAGATGCAATTGAGAGATTATCCAGACAATAAGCCTGCCATCAATTCCAAAGAAATTCCTATAGTCTTTAATTTCATGAGGAACAGAAACCTCCTCCTCAGCAGCAGCTCCTTCTCCTGCCTCACCGGAATCTGCTACTTCAACAGATGTAGCAGTCTCAACGTTCCCCTCTGCCATACTTACGTTAGCAGCAAGAGCAGCGAGGAACACTACAAGCAGAAGCGTAAATGTTATTTTTAAATCCAGCTTTTTTGCAACAGAGTATACTATGTTCATACTTTAAATCGGAATAATATTATAAATGATTCTAGAATATACTAAACCTGAAACAGATATCTTTGTATCAGCAAGCTACTAACTTAATGTTTTTTCCTTTTCCTTCTCTCCTTTTCCTTTTTTTCCAACCCAAAGTCAGCCTTCGCTTCTGCACCGGCAGCAACAGTAACCTCCTGTGTTACCTTTCCAAGTGACTCCTGCCATGCCTGAACTGTGTAAGTACCTGCTGGCACTCCGGCAAGCTTATAGTTTCCACTTGCATCTGTTATGGCATAATATGGATTTTCCTGCACAATTAACCAGGAAGTCATCCATTTGTGGACATCACATGTTACTTTAACAGTCTCCGGAAACTCAAAAGTCTTTGAAATATTACCATGAGCAGCTACACCTTCGTTAAATGCCGTATTTTTCATTGACCATGAATGCAGGTTGTGCATAACGTCATCACTGTTTAGCAGATCAATAGAGCCGCCCTGAGGAATCATGGCGATATGAGGGCGAAAGACACACCCTTTCTGATCTATTGCAGGTGTCCCGGCTCCAAATTTTTTCCCTTTTGATATATTTGTAATAGATACAACTGCATTCTGTATAGAATCTCCAGAAAGAATCAAAGCCTCTGACTGAAGGTCATCATGACCACATGTAGCCTGATCTTTATCAACTTTTAATGTTTTTGCTGCTGGCACATCACCGACAAACTTTACCGTACCGGTTATTGCTCCACCGTTAGATACGTCTCCCCCCTCGTATGCAGCCAAAACATCAGCGGAATTACCTACCAAAAAAACCAGCGAAAGCATTGCTATCGCCAGGAAACATACACAACGACTTATAAACTTACCCATCTCTATAACCTCCTAGTGAAAGTGTTAAGATCTTTAATTAGACTACCAACGAAACCGCAAAATCAATTAAACGCGATGGCAAAAAACAGAGCTACAATCACCAAATAAATCGATATAGTTTGTCAGAGCTCTTTCCTTCTTTCTAAAAGCCACGAACAACAGTGACTTTCAAAGTTACAACTTATATCAAAAAAACTTTAACAATTCAAACATAAATTACTTCAATTTCAAAAAAAAAAATTATCATACCGTTTTATCCATCAATCGACCAACGGATCTCCTAATTTCTCTTCCTTTTGTTTTAGCATCTCATCAGGAAGGTTCATCAGCAAGTCCTTTAATGCAACAGCCTGCTCCTCTGGCGTTCCGGGAAAAATATCCTGAAATACATCTTCCCTGAAAAACTTAGGCATCTTCGTCCCAGGTTGTTTTATCTGGGGATCAAGCAACCAATCTACTATCCAATCAGGTTTCAATCTGTCTCGAGACACTAACAAATCAGGAGCCCAATCTGAGGGGTCACCCTCCGGAGTGATATCACCTCTAACATGACACGACGCACAGTTTACATCTTTATGCTCAAATAAATGCCGAGCCATAGCGAGATATCCAGGTTTCTCATCCTCCTTCTCCTCTAGGTATCTATCTTTGGTTTCCGCTATAAACTCATAAGGATATTCTTCTTTTTCTAAAGCAGCAAAGTATCTGGACAAAACGGTCGCTTCATCTTCGGTCATCTTGAAGAGAGGCATACGAACCTCAAGCCACGGCCTTAGAGTCACAGGTTCTTTGAGAAAGTCAAAGAGCCATGCACTCTGTACCTTTGCGCCTTCCCTATATAGAACCGGAGGAGTATAAACTTTCGCTTCTTCAGCAATACTACCCTCAACCTCAACGTGATAGTCTATGATATACTGACCGATATCCCCTCCTTTAGACGCCTCCCTTCTCTCTATCTCTTCATTCGCTATCTGTATGGTATCGCCAGCCTTCCTGCCAAGCCCCTCATTATCTATCCACAATTGGAAAAACAGACTTTCTTCCTCCTCAAGCTTGACCATCCCCTTTACCACAATCCCACTCTTCATATACAATGTATCTATGGTAAGCTGATGACATCCCATACAGTTATATTTATCGATTACTCTTTTGCCCTCAATCAAGTACCTTTTTTCGTCATTTAGTTTTGCAATATAACTCTCCGGCAATTTATCTTCCTTCATCCCTGTCAACAGTATAGATAGTGTTTCTATCTCTTCCGCAGATAATCCAAAATCCGGCATTTTTAATTTATCTTTCGGCCTCTTATAACGACCTTTATCAAACCGCCTGGGATCACTTAGTTTTGCCGTAATCCACGCGCGCCTTGCCGCTGAAATGTTTTCATGCGCATTTCCCAACCCGGCCTCTTTAAGTATTTCCTTTTCCAATAAGCCAAAGTCAAACAGATGTATATGCTTGGATCCTATCTCATCCAACTCAACACCTATCTTACTCATCCCTTCCATTCCCATTATCTTATGGCACCCAAAACAACCATACCTACCTATCAACTCTTCTCCTGTTTTGGCAGTCTCCTTGTCACGCAACCATTCTGAACCTGATACATCTTCATATCCTGCTTCGCCCTTTAAACTCATCAAAAACGACGCGACATACTGCGCATCTTCCTCATCAAGCTTCATATCAGGCATCCTTGTTTTCGGTTGATGTGCTTTGGGAGACAGGAGCCAACTGACCAAATACTCATAGTTTGCCTTGTCACCAATCCGGGAAAGATTAGGCCCATGTACCCTGCCATCCTCCTCTATTTCACTATGACATGCGAGACACCCTATACTCTCATATAAATACGCCCCTTCGTCTATTGTTTCATCATCAAACTCCTCCGGCTCTCCAGGTTCAAACCCTTCTGAGTTCTGCCAAAGATATGATGTTATAGCCATCGCGTCCTTCTCCTCCAACCTGAAATCAGGCATCCTTGTACTTGGCCTGAAATGTTTAGGGTTTTTCAACCACGCAAGTAACCATCCGGGATTCACCTTACTGCCTATCTCAGTCAAATCAGGCCCTATCATGCTATCCAGGTCTTCTCCAAACCCTTGTGTTTCGTGGCAACCATAACAACCTAATCCTTCAAACAGTGCTATCCCCTTCGCAAGATCTTCGCCCCCTATCAACTTTTCATCTTTATTATGACACTTGATACATGAAGATTGCGCTATTTTACCCCTGTGCATCGGCTTCAACCAGTACTCAACCTCACCATGCGCCTTCTCTGGGCTTATGGTTGCTCTTCCCTGGCCCTCATGGCACAACACACAACCAAACCGATCCGGAGGATGATTACCGAGATACACGCTCCTCCTTGAATGGCTTACATATGGCTGCTCTCCGGAAACGCTCTCCTTCCTGTCAATACCAACATGGCAAGACATGCACCTGTCCGCCTCATTAATGTCTTCAAGATGTACCTGGTACATCTGCAAAGACGGTCTTTTTGACTTTAATTTTTCCATCGCCTCATGATACCCATTCATATCGCTGGTAAAAATCTTCAATTCATCCGCATACATGTTTATATCATGCATGGACACATCCAGGTAATTTTGTAATTCAGCCCTCTTTTTTTCAAGATGTTTGATCTCTACCGCCAACACCTTACCGCGCTCCCCTAATTCCTTGATCTTCTTCTCTGGCCCATCACCCTTGTGCGCACCATACTTGTACTCCTCTTCCAGCATCTTATTTCGAGCAACCATAGCTTCAAATTTCAAAGGCGCTAATTTTTCTTTATCCAAAACGCTCAACTCCTTGAATGCTTTCATGTACCCCTGTTGGACTGTTGGCGTATTAAATTGATTCCATGCTCCTTCAAGTTTTCCCTGCGTTTCTTTATATTTTTTCTGAACATCAGGTTGCTTAAATGCGGTTATCGCTTCACCGTATTTCCCCCTGACCACCTCTTTCTCTAACTCATAAAACCGGGATTGATAAATTTTCCATGGCCTTTTCCCTACTGCTTCATTCCACACAGCCCATGCAATCGTTAAGGTAAGCATAAAACTCAGAAACAGATACAAACCGGCGTATGATTTTTCTTCTTCTCTTTTCATGATGGAATTCCCAACTTAGAATAAAGGAAAATTTATGATAAGCATATTTTTAGTTTTGTCCAATGTCCATGATTATACCCATGGTCATGTCCAGAAATAAATGTGCTCTATATAATCAGAAAACCTCCCTTTTTGCAACTATAATGCTAATAATTTAAGGCAAAACGACCATGATTTTGTTTTCTGCAAGTATATCTAAATGCTATAGGATAAAGGCATTCGACAACATACTGCTTCTTAACAATTCGATCTTTACAAATCCTGCCAAACAACAAAATACCAATTATATTACAACCAGTTAAATCCCCCTGACAACACACAGTGCCAAATACAAAATTAAGACGATTCTAAAAGACCACTTACCACAATATTAACTTGCAATTGAATAATCCTTAATCTATCATATTTTTTCAACAAACAGAAAAAAAGCCTGTTTTGCTTGCCTCATTGCGCCCGTCCAAACAGCCTGGCCGAACCGGAGTAAGGAAAAACGTAGTCACCAAAAATCTAAAAATTATTCTGCAACTTAATTTGATAGTTTACTATATTACATCCTGAAAAATGCAATCTATACCTCACGTAATCTCCTGGAACCTCACAAAAGCATGTAACCTGCTGTGTACTCACTGTTATCTTCTGGCTGATAATATCGAACAGCCAGACCAGTCGGATACCAATCTGTCAGATGCCACACTTAACCAGAACACTCACAACATTAGTCAGATACAGTGCGGTACAGCAAGCACTTCAGATGAGCTGGACACTGAGACATCACTCAATGTAATAGATGAGATCGCAGAGCTCAATCCAAATTTAATACTGATTTTAACGGGCGGCGAACCACTCTTAAGAAAAGACATTTTTGATTTGTCCCGCCATGCTGCCGGAAAAGGGATGATGGTTCTTCTCGGCACCAATGCCTGCCTTATCGATGATGAAATGGCGAAGAAGCTGAAAGATAACGGGTTCTCCGGGATAGGGATAAGCCTTGATTCTGTACACCCTGAAATCCACGATTCAATTCGAGGCTCGAAGGGTTCATGGGAAAAGACAGTCGAAGGGATAAAAGCGTGCAAAAGACAAGGATTGGAAATACAGATACAATCTACCGTTTTTAAAAGAAATTATGATGAAATCCCGGAACTAGTTGCTTTTGCGAATGATATGGGAGCGAGGGTTTTCAATCTTTTCTTCCTCGTCTGCACGGGGAGAGGGCAGGATATAACGGATATTACTTCAGAACAGTATGAGGATGCGCTGAAACAGATCTACAAACTTCATAGTCAATATGAAGGGGAAATGCTCGTAAGCGCAAAATGCGCTCCACATTACAGAAGGATAGCATATGAGATGGATCCCGAATCGGCCCTGGTTAAATATTATTCTGGCGGATGTCCTGCAGGGACTAACTATTGCAGGATCACACCGGAGGGCAACGTCACGGCGTGTCCGTATATGGACACCTCCTGTGGAAGTTTGCGGGAAAAACCCTTCGCAGAAATCTGGAATAATTCCGAAATATTAAACGAATTGAGAGAAGCGGATCTCAAAGGACGATGCGGAGAGTGTGAGTTTGAGTCCATGTGCAAGGGTTGCCGCGCCAGAGCTTTTGTTACAACAGGCGACCAAATGGAAGAAGATTCATGGTGTGATTATGAACCCGGAAAGCATGGAGGAAAGAAATTGGAGTTTAAGGAAGAAAATACATTTGGATTAGACAAGAAACTCGAGCTCTCATGGAATGATGATGCGAAGAAAAGTCTGGGCAAAGTACCTTCCTTTGGAAAGGGAATGGTGATAAAAAGAGTAGAACAATACGCAAAAGAGAAAGGATATTCCGAGATCACTCCGGACATCATGAAAGAAGCCAAGGAAAAAATGGCAGTAGATAAAAAGGCGATGTTCCCATTTATGAAACTACTCAAAAAGAAACCTGCTAATAACGAAAAGGTCGAATGGGAGATAGAGGCACTGGAGCGGGTCAAGAACGCCCCTGATTTTGTAAGACCAGGAATTTACAAACTGATGGAAATACGTGCAAAGGAGAAAGGGCACAAAATAATAACCTCTTCGTTCCTATCAGAGATAAGAGACGAGTCAATGCAGTTTGCGTCCAGGAGAATGAACAAACTGGGGTTCGACAAACTCGATATGGATGCGTTTGATACGGCAAAAGAAAAAACGAAGAACATAAAGAAAAAAGAGGTTATTGACGACATCAAGAATTTTCTTGCTAAAAGAGATGGGAAAAACACAGAGATCATTGACAAGTTCCGGAAATACCTGTCGCATGTGACCGAAGATACAAAAAATGCAAAAAAAGAAGGCACTTCTACATAACGCCCTTAAACAGAAATCTTTATTAGATCGCTATTGAGGATACCAACCGAAATCTACTTCGTCATCAAAAACGGATTGTTGATAGTTTTCCCTTTGTGTTACATGAGACTAATGACCCGAGGCTACCGTTCTTGCAATTTATGACATAAAGCAAACCTACCCGCCCGAACGTGCCAGTTCGGTACGGGCGGGAAGGATTGCCCTACGTGTTACGTGCAAAAAACTAACCGGACGCTACTGATTTACAGTACAATTCTCAATATTTGCTATTTTGTTAAGTTTTTCGAAATTGGCTTTTGAGATCTTTTTATCTAACACCATTTGACTTCCATCATTCCAATGTATAACTCCTCTTTCATCCATAATAAACTTTTCAGGATAGTCTTTTGCTACTTTTTTCTTGGCGATATTCCATGCATCGTTAATGTCGCGAGTCGCAGACATTTGACCTATCATACCCAGATTATACACTATAGTGTCTTTGAGATTAAATGTTCCCATCGGTATTTGGAGAAGGATATCGATCATAGCCGTTGACTGCAAGTCTCCTTTAACATTGCATATTGCTTTTTAATTCTTCTATTTCCATTCATTCTCTCTTTTAATCGAAAATTGCTTGAAGCTATTGTTTTGTATGATTTAATATTATATCTTTTTGCAATCTCAGAAAAACTCAATCCTGATAGCTCACGTGACAATGATATTGCAAATAATCGAGGTATATTCTCCACACCTCTCCTCGATTGATAAAGCAGACTCTCTTTAATTTTAAATTCATTGCATATTGTTTTATTGATTATTTTAACTTTTCCCTCTCCGAGAAGCACCCTTTTTTCTTTAATCTCTAATGTAGACACCTTATCACTCTTTACAAACTTCTCTTTAATCATTTCAACAAACCCGCTATTACCAAATATCGAGCTTTGAACCTTTTTGGAATAAAACTTTATAACCCCACCATCTAAATCAACAGCCATAAACTCTTTATACATTATTATTGCCCTCTTCTTCCTACTTGAGAAACAAGCGAGCAGATTATTGATGTCCAACCATTCACCATCCGATTTGCCTTTAAGATAAAATGGATGGCTGCTCC
>JAIQZR010000037.1 GCA_021777035.1 Candidatus Scalindua sp.
TTGTCTGTGGAGCTTGGGCCCGGACTTCTGGGACAGCTCTATGATGGCCTTCAGAATCCTCTTCATAAGCTGGCCGGGGAGTTAGGTTTTTTCCTTCATAAGGGTAAGCATATTAACGCCCTGCCGGAAGAGACTAAATGGCCATTTGCTCCCTGTGTGAAGCCGGGTGATAAACTGCAGGCCGCTGACGCAGTTGGTACTGTTAAAGAAGGTACTTTTACGCATAAAATAATGGTTCCTTTTCATCTATCTGGCAGGTATGAGGTTGTAGAAATCGCTGAATCCAATAAATATAGTGTTAAGGAACAGATTGTACTCATTAAAGGCAAGAGAGGATCGCTTATACCATTAAGTATGATGTTTGAATGGCCTATACGAATTCCCGTTACATTATACAGGGAAAGACTAGATCCTGCTGAACCACTTATAACAAGGATAAGAATAATAGATACACTGTTTCCTGTTGCTAAGGGTGGAACCTACTGTATTCCAGGGCCTTTTGGAGCAGGCAAAACTGTGTTACAACAGATAACAAGCCGGAATGCAAAGGTTGACATAGTGATTGTTGCTGCCTGTGGAGAAAGAGCAGGTGAGGTAGTTGAAACTATTAAAGAGTTTCCTGAAATTATTGACCCTTTCACGGGAAGGTCTCTTATGGAGAGAACAATCATTGTCTGCAATACAAGTTCCATGCCTGTCGCAGCCCGTGAGGCGTCTGTTTATACGGCCATTACAATGGCCGAGTATTACAGACAGATGGGACTTGATGTGCTAATACTTGCTGATTCAACATCGAGATGGGCTCAGGCCATGAGGGAGAGATCCAGCAGGTTAGAAGAGATACCGGGAGAGGAGGCGTTTCCTGCATATCTGGAATCTACCATAGCCGGTTTTTATGAAAGGTCTGGATTTGTAAGGCTGAGGGATGGCAATACAGGCTCTATTACTATAGGCGGTACGGTAAGTCCTGCAGGTGGAAATTTTGAGGAACCTGTGACACAGGCTACGCTTAAGGTTGTTGGCGCTTTCCATGGATTATCACGGGATCGGTCGGATGCCAGGCGTTATCCTGCTATTGATCCGCTCGAAAGTTGGTCAAAATATACCGGCATTATTGATAATCAAACAAGGAATCACACGGTAAGACTTCTTTCAAAAGCACATGAGATTGTCCAGATGATGAAAGTCGTGGGAGAAGAGGGAATAACTCTGGCAGATTATATTTTATATCTGAAGGGTGAGTTTTTTGATAACGTCTATCTTCAACAGAATGTTTTTGATGTAGTGGATATGGCTACTTCAGAAGAACGTCAGAAAAAGATCTTTTCAATGATTAAGGAAATTATCGATGCCACTCTTGATCTAAACAATAAAGATGGTGCCAGGAGTTTTTTTAATAGAATCAGACAGCTATTTCTGGATTACAACAGTGCAGAATGGAATTCAAATGATTTTTTAGAAAATGAAAGGCTTATTAGCGAGTTATTCCTCAAATATAGAAAAGCAGGCAAAGAGATAGAACCATACATCTTTCGGCAGGCTCTTGTGGAATCAGACATGGATTCACATTTCATTAGATCGAAAACAGCTAAAATAAAAAAAGGCGAAAAATTATCAATGGTTAAGGAAGAGAAGGACGAGAATGAAGAAGATATATAATAAAATTATGCAGATATCAGGCAATGTAGTAGTGCTTTCTGCGACCGGTATAAAATATGGTGAGTTGGCAGTAGTTACGTCTGAGCGTGGTGACTCCTTTGCAGAGGTTATTCGTATTGACGATAAGCTGGTTTATCTTCAGGTTTTTGCCGGCAGTGGCGGTGTCTCTACCGGTGATGAAGTACGCTTTTTAGGAAAACAGATGGAGATCTCTTTTTCTGAAAACCTTCTGGGGAGAATATTTGACGGGACAGGAAGACCGCGTGACGGAGGGCCTGCATTGACAAAAAACCTTATAGAAATAGGCGGACCTACGGTAAACCCGGCAAAACGTTTAATTCCTTCCAGTATGATACATACAGGTATTCCCATGATTGATCTTTTTAATTCACTTGTTGAATCACAGAAGATATCTATTTTTACAACATCAGGGGAGCCCTATAATGAACTTCTGGCCCGTGTAGCACTCCAGGCAAAAGTAGATATAATCATCCTTGGTGGAATGGGGCTTAGATACGATGACTATCTTTTTTTGAAGAATACCCTTGAAAGTGAAGGTGCGCTGAGCCGTTCTATTCTATATGTTCACACAGCGGCGGATCCGGTTGTAGAGTGTATTATGGTGCCTGATATCTCCCTTACAGTTGCAGAGAACTTTGCTCTTCGTGGTAAAAAAGTCCTTGTTCTACTGACAGATATGAAGAATTTTTGTGATGCACTCAAGGAGATAGCCATCACTATGGAACAGGTGCCCTCAAATAGAGGATATCCAGGAGATTTGTACAGCCAACTTGCAGCTCGGTATGAAAAAGCCGTTGATTTTGAAAAAGCCGGTTCTGTAACTATTCTTTCAGTCACAACAATGCCGGGTAATGACGTGACCCATCCGGTACCGGATAACACGGGTTATATTACTGAGGGGCAGTACTATCTTAACAATGGCAGGATTGAACCATTCGGATCTTTAAGCAGGTTGAAACAGTATGTGAATAAAAAAACAAGAGATGATCATAGACCGTTAATGGATGCCATGGTGCAACTCTATGCATATTACCAGGAGGTATTAGAGAAAAAAGCGATGGGTTTCAGGATGACCAGGAGTGACAATCAGTTTATTAAATATGGGGCTCTTTTTGAACGTAATTTGATGGATCTGTCTGTCGAAATATCACTGGAAGAGGCGCTCGATACAGGATGGAGAATACTTTCTGAATGTTTTGTTCCTGAAGAGACAGGGATCAGAACGGAGTTGATAAAGAGGTTCTGGCCGAAAAGCGAGACTACCGGTTAATATTTGTAATAACTCATAGATGGGAAAAACAAAACTTACAAAGACAGAGCTAAAGACGCAAAAGAACAACCTTAAGCGTTACAAACGCTACTTGCCAATCCTTAACATTAAGAAGCAGCAACTCCAAAGAGAGGTGGAGGGGGTAAGGATTGGGCTCGAAAAGACCGCGTACGAATTTAACAAATTCAGAGAAGAGATAATTCCATGGATTTGTCTGCTTGGTGAGGATGTTGGACTTTATGATCTAATTATATTAAAAGAGATCGAAACCAGTGTTGAAAACATAGTAGGGGTGGATATTCCGGTATTTGTTAAGGCACACATAGATATCAAAAGATACGATCTGTTTATTTATCCTTTATGGGTTGATAAAGCTGTTAGTATTATCAGTCAAATGATATCTTTGCAGGCGGAAGAATCTGTGCTAACGGAGCGGTTGCGCCTTCTGGAGCAAGAACTGAACATCACATCTCAGAGGGTAAACCTTTTCGAAAAGGTCAAGATACCTGAGACGAAAGTTGCGATCAGGCAGATTTCAATATTTCTTGGAGACCAGCAGGCAGCAGCCGTGGGATGGGCCAGGATAGCCAAAAACAAGATACAGGGAGTGATATAAATGATTGTAACGATGAAGAAGGTCACAATAGTCATCAAATCGTCCTGGTTGGATGATGTTTTAAAAGCACTCGGAAAGATAGGAGTTATGCATCTACGACCTGTAGTCCCGCCTGAAAATTACACTATTGAAAAGTTAAAAGAGAGTATACAGTTGATGGAAAAAGCTGTATCAATTATTCCTGAAAGTGTCGATAAAGGATCTTTACGTTTTTTTAAGGAGGAGCATGGTTTAGCGTTTGCAGAGCAACTCCTTGGTTTAGCTGGAGAAGTGAAACATCTGGAAGTTGAGATAAGTGCACTTGAGATTGAATCTGAAAAGCTTAAGGTATGGGGAAGATTTGATCCTGAAGAGGTAAATAAGTTGAAAGAGGCAGGTATTCTATTAAAACTATTCAGGTGTCACAAAAGGGAGTTAAGTAAGATACCCAAAAAGTACAGCATCAATATCATCTCTGAAGACGGTCATACGCTCTATCTTGCAATTGTATCTAAGGAAAGGGATGTTAATATTCCACTGGAAGAGATAGAGATTCCCATTACCGGTATGGATGAAATAGAGAGCATGATTAAAGCCAAGAGTGTACATCTTCAACATAAACGTGACGAAATTCTGGGCCTTTACGATAAATCATTTGTGATCAGGCGGGCTTTAATGGAATCAAGGGATGTTCTTAACTATGAGGAGGCAAAAGCAGGAATAGGAAGAGAAGATAAAATAGCTTATCTGATGGGTTTCTGCCCTGAGCCATTAACTGAAAGTCTCAGGAAAATGGCGGGAAAGAGAGGCTGGGCAATACTTATAGAGGATCCTTTACATGATGATCCTGTCCCCACACTCCTTAAGCATTCAAAATTGACAAAGATATTCCAGCCGGTTATGAATTTCATTGGAGTTACTCCAGGCTACAGAGAGTTTGATACAAACGGTATCTTTTTGGTTTTTTTCAGTATATTTTTTGCAATGATTATAGGGGACGGAGGCTATGGCACTGTCTTTCTTATTGCCACTTTCATAGCCGGTAGATACTATAAGCGTTTACAAAGAGATAAAATGTCTCTTTTCTACCTGCTGTCTATCACAACAATTACATGGGGGGCTATTACCGGTTCATGGTTTGGGGTGGAGAGTATAAGCCAGCTGCCAGTATTGAAAGATCTGATCGTCCCTTCCTTGTACAGTTATGCTCGGGAAAGTGAATCTAACATAATATATCTCTGCTTTTTAATTGGTGCACTTCAACTTTCCATAGCCAGGATCTGGGTGGCCGCAAAATCATTTCCATCTTTTACTGTCTTTGCGGAGACGGGGTGGGCTGCTTTAGTATGGGGCATATATTTTGTAGTGAAGTTTCTCCTGTTAAATGAAGAACTGACTGTTTTCGCATTTTATCTGATCGGGTATTGGGTCGTCGTGATAGTCCTTTTTGGAGAACAGAAAGGAGATGGCTTTGTGAAAGGTATATTCAGAGGGATAACAAATTTACTAATAAATGTTATAACTGGCATTGGATGTCTTTCAGACCTTATCTCGTATATCAGACTGTTTGCTATTGGTCTTGCAACAAGGGAGGTTGCAATCGCCTTTAATAATATGGCAGGGGATATTGGGTTTAGTAATGTAAAATCCGTTGCAATGGCAGTTTTTATACTTATTATGGGACATACTATAAATATAATGCTTGGTGCGATGTCAGTCCTTGTCCATGGTATAAGACTAAATCTTCTTGAGTTCTCAAAACATTTGAATATTCAATGGTCTGGTATTAACTACCGCCCATTCAAAATAGAGAGATTGTGAGTTATTTTTCAGTTTATTTGAACATTTTCAGTGTGGCATGGACAAACTGTGTTTGTACGTGTTTTCAACATGTTATAACTCATGGCTTTAGTTTTGATGATGTTAAGGGTTTGAGAAAAAATATGTTTAACAATTTACAACACATAGAATAAACACGGGAGGAATAGAATGAGTATATTGGAGGGGTTTGGGAACGTAGGCTTTGTTCTCGCTTTATGTTTAGCCGCATGCGGTTCGGCATTCGGGACTGGCGCAGCAGGTATGGCGACCCTTGGGGCATGGAAGAAATGCTTTTTGCAAAATAGAGGTGCTCCATTTATCCTTGTCGCTTTTGTGGGTGCGCCGCTTTCACAAACAATCTATGGAATGATACTGATGAATGCTATTAAGAGCGCACCGGATACAGTGCATCCCCTGACAAAATTTATGATAGGTCTCATGGGCGGTTTTGCAATGGGTTTAAGTGCATGGCTCCAGGGTAAGGCAGGGGCCATGGCATCTGACGTTCTCGCGGAGACAAAAAAAGGATTTGGTAACTACATTATGGTCCTGGGAATCATAGAAACGGTTGCACTGTTTGTTATGGTTTTTCTCATGACAACATTGAGGTGAAATATTATACACTCTTTTGTGCGGCATTCAATAAAGCTAAAAAGACCGTTTGTTTAGTCTCTAATTGCGTTTGAAGTAATTTAATTATCTATGAATTTGTGTCTTAAGTTTCCATAAATAAATGAGATATGGTTGTTTTTTCCCCTCTCCCATCTGGGGAGAGGGGGAATTTATATACATGAATTTCAAAGTCGCTGGGTAGCCTACCAGACTTCGTTATTCAGGCGGGAATGTCCGCCCTGCAAAAATATTATGTTTTTTTACTCGTAGGTTGGGTTTCTTATCCGACATCTTTTAACTGATTTTACAATTAACATAACACTTGAAATAAAAAAATGGATATAGATGAGAGAGATATTGAAAAAGGAGCACTTCCTGAAATATTACCCTGTTTTTATTCTAATAGTATTTCATATCTAAATGAACTTAGCGACTATAGAATGTATGCTGAAGTTTGGAGCAACAAAAAAAGTAAAGAAAATATGAGAAGAATGGAAATGGGCCATGCGGGATATTTAAAAACACTGGAGTTTGGGGAGAGGAAAAAGAAGAGAAAAAGTGATAAAGTGAGATTTGATTATTTTGTAGTTGCCGATTCAATAATTTATAAGTTGTATAAAAATGTATATGGAGAACAGAATGTTTTTATACAAATGGGGAGAGCACAAACTAATACTATTATTAATGATATTATTAAAGCTGAAGCCACTCTTGAAACTCAACCTCTACGTCGAGAGAGTGAGTTTCACTCGGAGGGTTATTTGCCGGAAACATTTGAAATAAATCTGAAAGAACTGGGTTTAAGTCAAGATGAGAAAAGTGGAAAGTATTATTTTGAAATTTCTACTAACTCAGATGATATTGCAAACAGTTATCAAAAAATGATTTTATTGCGGGTACTAGGCAAATATGACGTTATTGAGAAGCTACAGATTTTGAATAAAGTGGGCCGCAAAAGCATCAGGTGTCTTTTTGAAGATCCAGGTTACGTTACAAAGAGAATAGGAAAGTCGAATGCGGTTCCAAGGCTATGTGTTGCCTGGCCATTCCATGAAACATTGATCTTTGACTTTGCAGGAATGCCTGAAGACTATGAGGATACCTGTTTGCTCGGGACTTATACTAAGGCGAAAGAAGGAGAGGCTGGAAGTGAGGGAATGTTTGATGGGAGCCAGCTTGACAGCTATGCGTGATGATTGGATCCTGGAATTGAAGAATTGAAGTAACCAAAAAATATTCTTGACAGACGAAAAGAGCATAGAAAATATGGCGAATCTTTTCATGTTTTATCACGGGTTAACGGTAATATTGTTTGCGAGATAATGTATCTATTGTTCGCTATCCGGTGATAGACAAAATATGATAGTAAGCTGATTAGAGGTATTTTAAAAAAGACGGTCAACCATCTGAAATAACTTAAATTAGATAGTATCTCAGGTAGTGACTTGTCACCTGCCAGGATGCGTCCATCAGGTGTCACCAGATGCAATGCTTCTAGGCACGCTTCATCTTTTATATCCGGGAATCGGCTCTTGAGCCCCTCCGATTTGCACGCGATGAACTCAAATAGATCTTTTCTGATTGCATATGACTTTATCCAGTTCATGCATCCGCAACACAAACTGCACTCAGCATCATATATTAATACTGTACGATTCACCAGTTTTTATAAATTTAAAAAAATAGACTATTAGAGAGCAGCAGTGTCCGGTTAGGTTTTTGCATGTAGCACGTAGGGCAATCCTTCCCGCCCGTACCGAACTGGCACGTTCGGGCGGGTAGGTTTGCTTTCGTACATTAAGCGCAAGGCTAAAGCCTCGCCCTACGTATCTTCCGACA
>JAIQZR010000038.1 GCA_021777035.1 Candidatus Scalindua sp.
CTACGGAAATGGTACGTCTAAATTCAGAGAGAAAACCAGATTTTGAAGTTTTTTTCAAATTATTGTTAATTTGAAAGGTAAAAAGGCTGACGATCGGATTCGGAAGCATCTTTAATGCTTCATTTCCGTACAGAAACTATAAAAGGAATAATATTAAGACATCCTCTTTCATTTTTCGAATTAATGGATTATTAATTGTGGCATAGAAAAATATACTTGAAATTAATAATTGGCATCAAGTTTGCTTGCTAACCTTAGAAGAGCCAGAACTACGGCTAAAGTTTTGTAAGTACATTCCTCTAAAAAATACCTTATTGCGGCTTCGCTGCAATTAATTATATCTTTTCTCTTGTGTATAGAGATTGATAATTAAAAAAAATTGTTTGTTAATGCCTGAGTTAGACCTGTAAGTCGAGGGTGCAAAAAGACGTCCTCTTCCGTGAAAAGAATTCATGCAACATTCTTATAACTAGATCAGAATTGGAAATCCAAATTACATTGTTCTATTACTTCATAAAAAATAGAACAGAAATTTAAATCAAAAAATTTATCTTTTAAGGCAATAAGGAGTCAAAATTGAGATGTTACGGAAAATAGTAGTTGTTGGATTATTGTTAGTGTTTACACATTTCATGACATGTGTACAGATTTTTGCTGTTGATGAAAAAGAATTAGAAAAACAGTCAAACCTGATTGCAATGTTACTGGTTTCATGCAGAGCTGTTATTGCCCAAAATCAGGATTTGATAAATGATCCTGAAATAGGTGATAAGGGATTCACAAGTGATGTATACATCAGCAAGGTTAAGGAGCATTTTAAGAATTCGGCAGGCATAGAAATCTCTGAAGGTGATGCCTCTTCATCAGACCCTGTAGCGAAATCACTTGGCACCTTGCTTATTTCAACGAAGGAAGTAATAAACGAATTACAGAGGACTATCAATAAGAAAGGTAAGGAATATAAAAATGTTATTCCTGCCATTGTAGGCAGACGTACTAGTTACAAATATAGCAAGGCAATGGGAGCTGGCTATTATCTGAAGCAGACCAGTATGAAATACAGAAATCCTGCCAATCATCCGGACACTTTTGAGACTGTTGTCCTTAAAGAATTTGAGAAACCTGGTTATCAGAAAGGTAAAGGAATAGGAAGGGTTGTTCCATATTCTAACAGAGTAGAGGTATATCGTTATCTGCTGCCCGTTTACATAAAGACACCATGTCTCAAATGTCATGGCGGACCAAAGGGTCGAAGAGACATAGCAGAAAAAATCAAAGAGGGTTACAAGGAAGGAGAACTGCGAGGGGCCATTAGCGTGATGATACCTTATCCTTCTGAATAATTAGCTCAAAAGATAGATTAAGCAAGGTATAAAGGTTAGGTACAAGATTATGAAGTATATTTAACTGACAGTTACATCGACTTGCACACCAGCGAAGAGAGCTATCGGTATCATATGACTGAAGTTTTACAGAAACTTGAAGATGCAGCAATGGTAAAAGTCAACGATATATCTTAACTGTAGATAAATCTACTAAGCGTTGCAAGGCAACAGCTCAAGACAAGAATACGAAATAATCATTAGAGATAAAAGATAATGAAGTTGCCAAAAATTAATACACTAAAATTTCAAATCAGTTTTGTTTCAGCTCTCTTATTATGCACGTTGGCCATGTGTACATGGTATTCAATAAGAAGTTCATTGTATACGCAGCAGCTTTTATCTGAATACGAAGTAAGAAATAAAATCACGGGCTACCTGAATACTGCAGCAGGATGGCAGGCCATAGAACGTGGTTATGGCACCACAATAATTGGAAGTGGCAAAGGTGATTCGTCTCCCCTGTTTCCTAAGTTCATTGAAGCAGGCAAGAAAGGAGATTTCATAGTTTTAGAAATTGATAAGTACAAAAAGAAACTATTAAGCATAAACAAAGACAAACTATTTGAAGATAAACTATATAGCTGGCTAGAAGCGTATGGAGACCTGCAGGATAACCGTCCTAGGGTCGCATATAAGAATATTTCCAAATATGAATGGTTCGAAGTTGCCACACATAATATAAATGCTGAATTTGATCTTCGCAATGCTTCATTTACACCTCAAAAAGAAGAAGAAAAGTTGCTCTTTTTAAATAATTCTGTACGTTCCAATATTGCTAAGTTGTGCGAATATGCCGGTCGGGAACGTGCTTTTGTCGGCAATACCATTGCATCAGGAAAACCATTTTCAAAAGAGGCCTTAGAGAAGATTCAGCATTACCATTCCATAGTGGAAGAATCTCTTGGCCAGCTAATGATTTTAAAAGATTTGAAGTTTTCATCAAATCAAGTGAAACAGACTCTTGAGACATTTGAGGATGAATTCTTTCAATATCAACTTTTAAGGGAAGAGGTGCTTTCGGCAAGTGAGAGGCGGGAAGAAGAGTTAGAGAGAGTAAAAGAGTTAATCTCAAAAAGAAGTATGGAATTCCGAAATTATTTACATGGAATTTCTGCTGATTTGTTGAAAATGAGTAAACATAAGAGTGTGTTAGCATTAGCTAAAGCCTTGAGAGAAGAGGACGGTGCTCACCTATTTGACCGGCAGATTGCTGTGGAAAATCTATTTAACACCTTCTCTCAAATAAAAAGTATCTTTGCACAGGTTCGGATTTTGGATAATTCCGGGTATGAGCGTGTGCGTGTTGATTTTGATGGTGTTACCAATAAAATAATTCGTGGTGCGCAATTACAGGATAAAAGTGACCGAGACTATTTCAAAGAGTCCATAAATCTATCACCAGGGGAAATATATACCTCTCCACTTGACCTTAACATGGAGAAGGGGAGAATTGAACATCCATATCAACCGGTTATCCGCTTTGCAACATCCATTTTTGTAGAGGGAGAGAAGGCCGGAGTTATAGTCTTTAACTTGCTGGCAAATACTCCGTATTTCTTACATAAAGTTACAGAGAGGGAAGGAAAAGAAGACTATGTTTTAGCAAATCAAGAGGGGTTCTATCTCCACCACACAGATGAAGAGAAAGAGTGGGGAATGATAGATTCACTCAACAAATCACACCATAATATAAGACAAGACTATCCTGATGTAGCAGAACAGATTCTTTCCGGTAGGGCAGGGAGTGTACGTCTGGCTTCAGGAAGCATGTTTATTTATAAACCGTTTTTTCTCAATTTTGAGTCTGATACCGATAAGTTCTGGGTATTTATTAAACGAGTCAAAGAAGTGGAGTATCCTGTAAGCGCTTCAGCCTGGTTTGATGTAGCAACAAGGACAATTAATTCGGGATTGGTTATATCAGATATTGCCGGTGAAGAGGCAGGCGCTATCATGTTAGGAATGAAATCTAATGCAAAAACAAACATGATAATTAGTTACACTGTTCTTGGTTCTGCAGTCTTTGTTTTCGCATTGTTCATCCACTGGGCAAGAAATAGGATTATAGATCCTATTCAAAAATTAACCGGGATTGCACAGGGAATAATCAAAGGAGATTTTACTAAACCAATAAAGATTAAGAGTAAAGATGAGATGGGCAATCTTGCCAGTACATTTGAAAAGATGCGTATAAACCTTAGTGAATTGATAAAAGATAACGAAAAGGCAAAAAAAGATTGGGAATCAACGTTTGATTCAATGGAGGATATAATTACCATATATGATAAAGATAATAGATTAATCAGGTTCAATAAGTCGCTAACAAGCAGTCTTAATATAGAACCCAGGTACATTGCCGAAGAGGGCTATTATGATCTCTCCCATAACAAAAATGATTCTTTATTAGAACGCCGAATAAATGAAGTTTCTAAAGTCGATAGAGTTGTCACAATAGAAGTAGAAGACCCTGATATTGGTTGCGTTTTCAGTATTTCAAGTTTTCCACGTTTTAATAATAACGATGAGTTTGTTGGTACTGTTCAGATTTCGAGGGATATTACCGAACGTAAACATGCGGAAGAAGAGTTGCGGCAAAGTAATATTTTCAACCAGACCCTTGTTGATACCCTGCCTTTTGGAATAGATATTGTGGATGGAGAAGGTAATGTACTTTATATGAGTAAAGTATTTGAATCTATTCTGGGTAAAAAAGTGATAGGGAATAAATGTTGGTCTATTTACCGTGACAGTAAAAAGCAGTGTGAAAAATGTCCATTGAAAATGATATCAAATACAAAGAGAGGAACTCTTGAATCAGAAGATATCCTTGGAGGGAGGACATTTCAGATAACTCACGTAGATATATTATATAAGGGTAAAGAAGCGCTTCTTGAGGTCTTTAACGATATTACAGATATTAAATGTGCGGAAAATGATCTTCGGAAATCCCATAATGAAATTGAGCTGTTATTGTCTTCTATTACATCCATAATAATCAGTCTGTCACCTGACCATAGAATTTCCAAGTGGAATAAAACAGCGGAGACAACCTTTGAGATTGATGTGTCCAGCGTTGTAGGTAAGCCATTTCGTGAATGTGACATCCAGTGGGATTGGGACAGAGTTATTGAAAAAATTTTAATGTGTCAAAGAACGAATAGCACAACATGGATAGATGATTTACAATACAGACGACCTGATGGTAGTAACGGTTATCTGGGTATTACCATAAATCCTATTGAGAATGATGCAAGTGGGCAGTCAGGTGTCCTCTTATTAGGACGCGATATCACCGGACGTAAGGACATGGAGCATCAACTGGTGCATGCACAAAAGCTGGAGTCGATAGGGCATCTGGCTGCCGGCGTTGCTCATGAAATTAATACACCAACACAGTACATAATGGATAATACTAAATTTCTTCAGGATTCGTTTTGCGACATCGGTAAACTTCTTGAGAGATATTCACAACTACTTGAAATCTGTAAATCAGGTGCTGTGACCGCTGAATTAACTGCAGAGATAGATGTTATGGCCAGAGAACTGGATGAAGATTATCTTGTCGCAGAGATTCCAAATGCGATCAATCAGTCATTAGAGGGGCTGGAACGTGTTAAAAATATTGTATATGCTATGAAGAATTTCTCACATCCTGACAATGAGAACAAGAAGTCGATTGACATTAACGGAGCGATTAAGAATACGATTACTGTGGCAAAAAATGAGTGGAAATATGTAGCAAAGGTTAAGACGGATTTTGATTCAAGTTTAACATTCGTACCGTGTTTTCCCGGAGATTTTAATCAGGTAATACTTAACTTGATAGTCAATGCTGCTCATGCTATTGGCGAAGTATCAGGGAATGGGAGTGAGGGAATGGGCATAATAACGATCAGTACCCGTTGTGATGGAGAGTGGGCTGAAATACGTGTCAGTGACACGGGGACAGGAATCCCTGAAGATGTAAGGACGAGGGTCTTTGATCCGTTCTTTACGACAAAAGAGGTAGGTAAGGGAACGGGACAGGGACTTTCCCTTGTACATTCTACCGTGGTGGGAAGACATAAAGGGACAATTGCCATAAATACAGAGGTAGGGGAGGGTACTACGTTTATTATTCGCCTTCCCCTCACGTCTCCCTCTGAAACATTGGCAGTTGAGACGGTATAAAAATGGAAGATATTAAATTACAGAAAAAAACATGACCTTAAAAAAACAAATCCTGTTTGTTGATGATGAGCCTAATGTTTTGGATGGGTTAAGACGCTTGTTACAAAGCCAACGCGTAGAATGGGAGATGAGTTATGCTTGCAGCGTGGATGCGGCATTAGGGCGATTAGAAGAAACAAGTTTTGACGTCATTGTTTCAGATATTAGAATGCCGGGTAAAGACGGATTAGAATTGCTGAAGCTTCTTCAAAAATCAGAAATAACCAGAAATATTCCCGTAATCATGGTAACCGGCTGTAATGAGAGTGATATGAAACGTCGCTCGTTGGATCTGGGTGCCACTGACCTGCTCAACAAACCGGTTTGTAAGGAAGATCTTTTAGCTCGTCTCCATAGCGTGCTTCGCTTAAAGAGTTATCAAGATAGACTTAATAACCAGAATAAGATACTTGAACAAAAGGTCAGGGAACGAACTGTTGAGTTGGAAAGCTCCCGACTTGACATTATATGGCGGCTTGGTAAGATAGCAGAATTCCGAGATGAGGAAACCGGGAATCACGTGGTCAGGGTGGGATGGTACTGTAAAATCATCGCCGAATCGCTGGGGATGGGAGAAGACTTTGTTGAAATGTTGTTCTTAACAAGTCCTCTTCATGATATTGGCAAGGTAGGGATGCCTGACGAAGTCCTTCTAAAGCGGGGAAGGTTGAATTATGAACAGTGGGAAATAATGAAGCAGCATTGTGAAATAGGATCTGAAGTTTTTAGTCAGGATTATGGGGGAATGAAATCATTTCTTGCGTGGAACCGGAAGAATGCGCACAAAAGAAATAAGAATGGAAGCAACCTTCTTTATAAAATGGCAGCTACTATTACCATGACACATCACGAAAAGTGGGATGGAACCGGATATCCAAAAGGCCTGGCAGGAAATGATATTCCTTTAGAATCCCGTATTGTTGCCATTTCGGATGTATACGATGCTCTCTGTTCTGAACGCCCATACAAGTCGGCATATTCTGAAGACAAGGCAATGGCTATCTTAAGTAAAGAGGTTGGACGGCACTTTGATCCGGATGTATTTAAAGCCTTTGAAAACGCACTGGAAGAGATTAGAAGTGTTAGTGTGCAATTCGCAGATGAAGATATGAAACTTCAAAAAAAAATATGACCATAAACCTCAGGTCATTAATCAAATAAGTTATTCCTATGAAGGGCAGTATGTGATGAAAAAAATATTATTTGTAGATGATGACCAGAATATTCTTCTCGGATTAAAAAGGACGTTGCGTTCAATGCGTCGTGAATGGGACATGGAATTTGCATCGAGTGGACAGGAAGCCCTGGACATCATGGCTAAATCTTCCTTTGACGTTATTGTCTCTGATATGCGTATGCCGAAAATGAATGGAGTAGAGTTGCTGGAAACCGTTATGGAACGCTATCCCGATACCATCCGCATTATCCTATCAGGTCATTCTGATCAGGAGATGATATTAAGATCTATTAAGTCTACACATCAGTTTTTGATTAAGCCAAGTAATACGGTTACATTAAAGTTTACAATCGAACGCGCATGTGGGTTTCGGGAATTGCTAAGGGATAAAATGTTAAGGAGAATAATTGGAAGTGCAGAGGATTTGCCCACTCTTCCAAAATTATACAGTATGATAATGAAAGAGATACAATCGCCTGATGTTTGTCTCAAAAATATGGGTGATATTGTTTCTCGTGATATTTCAATGTCTGCGAAACTCTTAAAGGTGGTCAATTCGGCTTTTTTTGGTCTTCCACAAAGAATTAATGACCCACAACAAGCGGCAGTTTATCTGGGGTTAGATACATTGAGGGCGCTCGTACTGGCTATTGAAGTCTTTTCTTCAGATATGAAAGACCAGGAATTAATTGCTTCTTCATTGGAAGATATATGGCGACATAGCCTGGATGTTGGAAGGGTTGCCAAAGAAATTGCCTATTCTTTATCAGGTGATAAGAAAATAGCAGAAGAGGCAATGGTGGGCGGGATGTTGCATGATATAGGCAAGCTGATATTATTGAGGATTCCTGATAAATATAAAGAGATACAGGCGCTTAATGAAGATATTGGGTGTGGTATTTTAGCTGCTGAAAATGAAGTTCTGAAAACTTCTCATGCAGAGTTGGGGGCTTATCTGTTATGCCTCTGGGGGATTTCAGAGGATATCGTTACGGTAATTGCTTATCACCACAATCCGTCAAGATTGATAGGGGATGCGTCTGACTTGCCAGATGAACCATTTGAAGAAAATAGCGAAAAGATAAAATCAACTGGCAGGAGTGATCTAACATTGCCATCGGATAAAATCGATTTAACAGGGCTTACTGTATTGACGGCAGTACATGTGGCTAATTCATTGATAAATCAGAAGGAGTGTTCTTCCGGTACTACTGATTTTAAATATATTGATATGCGTTATTTGAGGGCGCTTAATCTGGTTGATAAACTGCCGGAATGGGTGGCGTGTTATGAAAAGATAAGACGAAGAGAGAGCGAAAATGGATGAGAAAATATTATTTGTGGATGATGATAGTAACGTACTTGATGCTCATAAGAGGCAGTTTTACAAGAAATTTAAAGTGATAACTGTTGATAGTGGCAATAAAGGTATAGATGTACTTAAAGAACAGAGCCCTGTCGCGGTGGTTGTTTCTGACTATCGTATGCCGGAGATGGATGGTGTTCAGTTTCTTTCAACCGCCCGGCAGATTACGCCTGATACCGTACGTATATTGCTTACCGGACAGGCTGATATGCAGGCATCTATAGATGCCATTAATGAGGGAAATATCTTTCGCTTTCTCTCTAAGCCATGTTCAACGGAAATTCTCACGAACGCATTAAATGCAGCGGTAGAGCAGTATAGACTTATTACAGTGGAGCGTGAACTTCTAGAGAAGACATTGAGAGGCAGTATTAAGGTTGTCAGCGAAATTCTCTCAATGGTGAGCCCTGTCGCGTTTAGCTGTTCCTCCAGAATCGGTACCCTGGCGAAGATACTGGCCACACGTTTAAAGATGGAAAATATGTGGGAAGTAGAGCTTGCCGCAATGCTATCACAAATAGGATGTGTTACTATTCCCGGGGAAACGCTTGAAAGAAAATACGAAGGGACAAATCTTTCTATAGATGAAAATAAGATGTTTATGGAACATCCTAGCATAGGAAAGAATTTACTTGCAAATATTCCTCGTCTTGAAGGGATTTCGGAGGCTATTGCTTACCAGGAAAAGCAATTTGATGGTGGAGGCATGCCAATTAATGATAAAAAGGGCGCCGCCATACCTTTAATTGCAAGGATTCTTAAAGTTGCTCTGGATTTTGATTTATTGGTAATAAGGGGTAAAACAAAATCTCAGGCTATTGCTCAGATGCGCAGTCATGTGAAATGGTATGATCCTGACGTATTTAAAGAGCTTGAATCAGAAATTATCAACACAAAAGAGGGTTATGCTAGTCGAGAGATAACATTGAAAGAGTTAATGCCGGGGATGGTACTTACAGAGGACGTAAAAACCGAGAAAGGTATGTTATTAATACAAAAAGGCCATGAAATTACTCATACACTAAAGACACGTATATTGAATATTGGTCGTGTTAGTCCAATAACAGAACCTATAAAGATTGTAAAGGAATTATAAAAAGAAATGAGCTGAGATGGTAGAAGGAGTCTTTCAGCTCTTTAATACACAAATTTCGAAAAGCTGATCTGCTTGGCTTTTCTTATTCCATACTTTCTGGCCACTTTGTGCATTTGAAAACTCTACATTATGCTTTTGATTAAAAAGCTTAAAACAACCTGGATATCGTATTACATGCAGGGAACATCCCCCACTTTAAAAGCTTTCTGACTACAAAATCACGCGTTATTATGCCTAATTGGCTTATGTGTTTTGCTCCGGCTATTACGCGAGCAAGCATAGTTATCATTATTGTGTTGACTACTGAATATTTGCTACATTGTATCACAAACAGGTGACTTGCGAAAATCGAGTTCTTTGTTTATTTCGCTTACTCGGAATTTTTAGGTTCTATTGAAAAGAAGTGAACTGTAAAAGAAAATATCTTAAATTAGTTTTAGGCACTTTAGTCATTTCGCACTTTTTATGAAACCAAAACTATGTCCAATAACAGAACAATAATGCACGTAGATATGAATGCTTTTTTTGCTTCTGTAGAGCAGCAGTCCAAGCCTTCACTCAGGGGCAAACCGGTGGCTGTTATTGGTGCACAGCAAAGGACGGTTATTACCACATCTTCGTATGAGGCCAGGGCTTTTGGTGTTACGGTTGGTATGACAGTGCCGGAGGCAAAAAAACTCTGTCCTGATATAATATTTGTTGCAGGTAATAATAAAAAATATACAGACACTTGTACGCGTCTTGTCAGTCTTTATGGGGACTACACGCCGCTTGTGGAGGTGTATTCTGTTGACGAGGCATTTCTTGACATAACGGGATCTCTTTACCTTCTTGGTAAACCGGAAGAGATCGCTATGCGGATTAAGAGGACGATTCGAAAAAACTTTGGACTTACCTGTTCCATTGGTGTGGGCCCTAATAAGCTACTGGCAAAGCTGGCTGGCAATATGCAGAAACCGGATGGATTTACGACAATACATCCCTGGGCTGTTTCTGAAATTCTTGAGAAATTACCGGTAAATGAGCTTTGTGGGATAGGGTCACGACTTGAAAGACACCTTGACGCGATGGGTATTAAAACATGTGGGGAGTTGGGAAGATTTCCGGTAAAAGAGTTGGTAAATAAATTTGGCATTATTGGTAACAAGCTTCACCAGATGGGTCTGGGAATAGATGAAAGTCCTGTCGTCCCGATTGAGGACACGCCTGATGCGAAATCTGTCGGTCATAGTATGACTCTTGAGAAAAATGTAAGTAATGGTGAAGATATGGAGCGATATCTGTTGCAGCTCTCGGAGATGGTGGGGAGGCGGTTGCGGCGTGGACACTATTTCGGCAAGACAGTCGCCATGACATTGAGGTATTCGGATTTTCATACCTTTACAAAAAGATGCACTATCAAAGAATATATAAATGATGGATTTGACATATACCTTGTCGCACTCGATATAGTAAAAATGATAAGGCTTAAGTATACGGTACGATTGTTGGGTGTAAGTGTCTCAAACCTTGTAACTAACTACTGCCAGATACCTCTTTTCAAGAAGGACAGGGACAGGATATCTCTCTTGCAGGCTATGGATAAAATAAATGACAGATACGGCGAATTCAGTATAACACAGGCAAGACTTCTTGGCAGGTATTCACATAAGGGGGTTATTGCCCCTGCATGGAGACCCACAGGTGTCAGGAATGTAAATTATTAATGATTGGCGAAAAAAGAGGGATTATTTATGGGGATTATTCAGGTTAAGGAAATTGAGTCTTATCAGGATGATCGC
This sequence comes from Candidatus Scalindua sp., assembly GCA_021777035.1. Taxonomy (GTDB): domain Bacteria; phylum Planctomycetota; class Brocadiia; order Brocadiales; family Scalinduaceae; genus Scalindua. Next base: position 11,015 of record JAIQZR010000038.1, read on the forward strand.
GGTTGGTGTATAAGACCAATTTCGGATGATGACATAAAAAACGGTACAATAAGTGATATTCATATGGTGAGTATGAAGCCTGGAACGGTAAGGGGGAACCATTATCATATGCACAAGACTGAAAACATTCTTATCGTAGGAAGTACTTGCAGGCTGCCCGAGAAACAAACGTCTAAACTAACCTATCTTAAAGGGGAGGGTCAGTAGATATAAATAGTCTGTAGCACTAATCTATCCTCGAGCAACCTGCCGGGTTGATAAACTAAAACCAAGAGTTTGAAGGCTAACAATTAATTAAACCCATAAAACCGCTTTTCTAAAGTATTTGGCTCAGAAGGTGGATCTTTCCTTGCGGCATATGTGCTAGATGCAACCCTTTCGTTCATTGAGCTGCACTTATCGCATAGGCGGTTATAAGGGCCTTTGCTGGGGAATTTCTCTCCACATTTTAAGCAAATCCTCTTCTGCCTTAAGACAGTTCCCTTAGTACTTCCCTCTCTGCTCGTATCTTTTAGTTTCATCTTTTTGTCCTTTGGTTTTGAGTAATCAGTAACATTTTTCATTAATTAATACCTCCTTGATCTAACATACAAAAATCTGGTGAATATAGTTCCGCGTTTTCCGGAATTTAATAATTATGTTCATCAAACAATATATTTGTTATTAGCGTTCTAATGCCTTATATGCATAGCGTTTATGGTTATCTTCAGTTTTATGTTAATACATCCGGTGCCATCAATTGTACCATGATATTTCACTTGACTTTTGTGCTAAATTATGTATTTTTGCAGACTTAGCAAAAAATGGGGACGTTCTCCGCAAAAAAATATTATTTGCTACGAACAATTGTTTTAGTACCCGAAAGGGCTTGGAAATTGAGTGACAATATTGCCATAAGAACGGAAAATTTAACGAAGGCGTACAGAAGCTTTTGGGGGCGTAGAAAAGTATTAGCTCTTAACAAATTAAATATAACCATCCGAAAAGGTGAAATCTTTGGCCTGCTTGGTCCTAATGGTTCCGGAAAAACAACTACGTTAAAACTTCTTTTAGGATTGATTTTTCCATCTGAAGGCAAGGCTTACGTTTTAGGAAAAGCAACGGATGATGTGGCGGTAAAGAACAGCGTCGGTTTTCTACCCGAAGAATCCTGCTTTTACAGGTTTCTCAGTGCAGACGAAACCTTGGACTTTTATGGTCAGTTATTTAGAATACCCGGAAAAGAGAGAAAATTAAGGATAAATAGGCTTTTAAAGCGAGTAGGGCTGGAATTCGCTAGAAAAAGACCCCTTAAACAATATTCTAAAGGAATGTTACGGAGAGTTGGTATTGCACAGGCACTGATAAATGATCCTGACTTAGTTATTCTTGACGAACCTACCAGCGGACTTGATCCCATTGGCACTAAGGAGACAAAGGATTTAATTGTTGAGTTAAAAGCTCAGGGGAAAACTGTTCTTTTATGTTCACATCTTTTGTCTGATGTACAGGATATTTGTGATAGAGTCGCAATACTCGATAAAGGTGAACTCCAGATATCAGGTACAATTGGCGAATTACTTTCCAGCAAAGATGTTGTTGAACTGCTGATTCGAAATCTCTCAATGGAGACTATTATGGAAGTTGAGAGGTTTATACAGGAAAAACATGGCGAAGTTGTCTCAATTAATAGTTCTGTCGGAACACTTGAGGGCTTATTCTTGAAAATTGTTCAGGAACGTAGAGAGGCCAACAGGGACAAGAGTGATATAGGGGGGGGTAGCCTCTTAACCGAGAGTATCATCCTGGCCTGATAATAGGCAAATATAAAAATATATGCAGCAGATATTAGTAATAGCAAAACAGACATTTAAAGAATCCGTTAGGAACAAGATACTATTTGTTTTTATTACTCTTGGTTTAATTACGATCTGCTGCTCAGTTTTCATGCCGGTTGTTGGTGATGGCAGAGAAAAAATAAAAATCGTTGAATCTATGTGCTTTCGCTCCATTACCTTTTTTGGTACACTGGCGGCGATTTTACTGTCCGCTTCGTCTATTCCGACTGACATAGAAAGCAAGGTTCTTTGTACGATCACGGCAAAGCCTGTTCGTCGGGCCAATATAATTTTCGGAAAAATTGTTGGCTTTGTATACATAATCGGAGTATTGCTGCTGATAATGGGCGGTGTAAGCTATACGTTGATCAGATTTACGGCTTTAAAACAGAGTGATCAAAATAGTCGTGGGCTTCTGGCGAGAGAACAGTTTAAACCCGTTGATTTACAGATAGCGGCGGATTCTGAAAGAAAAATTGGAAATGTTTCCTGGATACAAGGGGGCGGAAAAGAGACCTCGGTATGGAAATTTAAGGGATTACGTTCTAAAGATAAGAATGATGATCTGGAGATAGAGGCAGACTTTCTCATAGAGGGCAAAAAAAGGTCAAGCGGAAAGGTTCCGATAAAGATTAAAGTTACTAATCTATACTCAGCGATTTTGTTTGACGAATCAATGGACGTATCGCGGAACAAGCCTCTCTTATTGAGGCTGAATAGTAAATTGCTGGTTGGAAGTGAAGAACTGACAATAATAGTGTCTCCGGAAAATTCTGGTGATTTTTTAGGTATACGTGAAGATAGCTTAAGTATCTTCTGGGGGGGAAAAAATTTCGGTTGTAATTACCTGAAAGGGTTAATAATAATATTAACACAATTTTTCCTAATGGTGATAATTGCAGTGTTAGGGTCTACTTTTCTTTCTCTTCCTGTTAATATTCTCTTCTGTTTATTTATTTTCTTTTGTGGTAATATAACCGACTTTATGCGTGATTTATCAACCGTTATTACAGTTTTTGAAACGCATGAACATGAACACGGAATATCTGCGGCAATGCATGAATCGAATACTTTCTTGATATACCTTAATAATATGATAAAGAAACCTATACTATTATTAAGTTATATGTTGCCAGATTTCAGATATTTCAGTGTTGGAAAATATTTTATTGATGGTATAAATATTCCCTGTAAACGAATATTTATGGGTTTTGGTTATGCGGTTTTATATACTCTCGTATGCCTGCCTATATCGTTTGTGGTTTTTAAGAGAAAAGAGATAGCTTAAAGAATTTGGTATGAAAAAGCATTCATTGCCAAAATTGGTAATAATACCATCAATAATAATATGTGTATTTTCCGGACTGTTCTTTTTACAATGCAGGATCGGTTATTTAAGAAAGGGGCTTGATTCAAACTATACGAATCTTAGTCCGTTAGAGGTTATACCAACAGCACTTCTTGGCAGTTTCAGAGGTGTTTTGGTCGATTTGTTGTGGATCCGTGGTATTGCCAGGCACGAAGAGAAAAAGTTCTATGAGCTGCTCGCCATAAATAATATGATTGCAAGATTACAGCCGCATTTCTCGGCTGTATGGATATTCCAGGCGTGGAATATGTGCTATAATATCGCTTTTGAGTGGGAATCTCCGGAAAATAAATGGAGATGGATAAAGGCAGGATTGGAATTTGCAGAAAAAGGTGCTGCAAGAAATCCGACAAATGGTGATTTACTCTTTGAGATCGGTTATATATACTTTCACAAATTCGATTCTAAAAGTTTTAGATATGCCGACTACTACAGAGAGCATCTTAAAGAGGAAACAGGTAAGGATAATTACCGGCAGTCGCTTTACTGGGTAAGAAAGTCCTTAAATTATAATTCACTGCTTCGTAAACGAATTGTAATTGAACGAACTGTTTGTCACATTTTGTGGCATGCATCTCTGCAGGCAGAAAAAGATGGTAACCGGAAAGAGGCTTACGAGTATGCAACTGAGTCAATTAAGGAGTGGAATGTTTATCTGGAGAGGCATCCTGATGACCCTGGTGGAATAGCCGGGAGTTATTTAGAGAAGATTAATGAGAAGGTGTTACAACTTGAACAATAATGTTTAGAAAGGTGAATTAAATGGTAAAAGAATTTTTTCGGCATAGGTTACTGAGCAAGGTAATCCTATTATTTATTCTTACAATGTTTCTGTCGCAGGGAGCAATATTTGCAACATCGAGTGCTCATGCGGGTAAGGCTCAGCTTGAAAAAGCCAGTGCTGATTCAGTAGCAGCTAAAAAAGCTGAGAGAGCAGCATCCTATCATAACAAATCAATACCCAAGCTCTGGTGGCTTGCACCGCTTGGTGCAGTTTGCGCATTGTTCTTTTGTCGTAGATTCTATAAAGAAGTGATGAGCTACCCCGAGGGTGATAAAAAGATGGTTGAAATCGCAGGGCATGTTCGGGAGGGAGCCTACGCGTATTTAAAACAGCAATACAAGGTCGTCGCGATATTTTTCATATTTGTGTTTATCGCTCTGGCGATACTATCATTTGGGTTAAAGATACAGTCCGGTTTCGTGCCGTTTGCCTTTCTTACCAGTGGATTTTTATCCGGGCTTGCCGGGTACCTTGGTATGAAGATGGCGACTAACGCGAGTGCAAGGACAACTGAAGGGGCAAAGAAATCATTGGATCAGGGACTGAAGATCGCTTTCAGAAGTGGTGCGGTAATGGGCTTAATTGTTGTTGGACTGGGCCTTTTAGATGTATCTGTCTGGTTCTTTTTCCTTCGAAAATATACAGATGTTTCTCTTACCGAAATAGCCGTAATACTTCCCTGTTTTGGTATGGGGGCAAGCTTTCAGGCGCTCTTCGCGAGAGTCGGAGGGGGCATATTCACAAAGGCCGCTGATGTTGGCGCTGACCTGGTAGGGAAGGTTGAAGCCGGTATCCCGGAAGATGATCCTCGAAACCCCGCAACTATTGCTGACAATGTTGGCGACAACGTTGGTGATGTGGCCGGGATGGGAGCTGATCTGTATGAATCTTACTATTCATCAATACTTGCAAGCGCGGCACTGGGTGTTGCGTGTGGTCTTGGCGTTGCGGGGCTTGTGTTGCCCATGTGCATTGCGGGTATTGGAGTTATTCTATCTATCATTGGTATCAGAGTTATCAAGACAAAAGAAGGAGCAACGCAAAAGGAGCTCCTCAAGTCTCTGGCAAAGGGTGTAAACCTGAGTTCAATTCTGATAGTGATAGCTTCCGCGGTAATCATAAAGTGCCTTCTTCCCGGACATTTTGGGATATGGGGTTCGATAGTTACAGGTTTGTTAGCCGGTATTATTATAGGTAAAGGAACAGAATACTTTACCTCCGCAGATCATGGTCCGACAAAAGGCATTGCCGCCCAGGCGGAAACAGGTTCTGCTACGCTGATTATAGATGGCGTGGCTACAGGTATGTTGTCAACCATAATTCCTGTAGCTACCATTGCCGTTGCTATTATATTGAGTTTTATGTTTGCCGGTGGATTTGCAAATACGTCTATGGGACTTTATGGTATTGCTATTGCCGCAGTCGGTATGTTGTCAACGCTCGGCATAACACTGGCTACCGATGCTTATGGCCCGATTGCTGATAATGCCGGTGGTAATGCTGAGATGAGCAATCAGGAACCAATAGTCAGGGAAAGAACTGATGCCCTTGATTCCCTTGGAAATACAACCGCAGCTACCGGTAAAGGATTTGCAATCGGCTCTGCTGCTTTAACAGCTATGGCATTACTGGCCGTATTTGTAGAAGAGGTTAAAATAGGTCTGGAAAGAACAGGTATTCATGCTGTGGAAGTAGCCGGTCACATGATAGACACTACAGCACTGCAGATATCTGATTTGATGACTTATTACGATGTTACACTGATGAACCCTAAAGTTCTTGTAGGGCTTTTTATTGGTTCGATGGTGTCATTCGTCTTCTGCGCTTTGACTATGAAGGCAGTCGGAAGGGCTGCGGCGCAGATGGTAGCTGAGGTAAGGAGACAGTTCAGGGAGATAACTGGCATAATGGACGGTACCGGTCAGCCTGATTACGCTGCATGTGTTGCTATCAGTACAAAGGGCGCTCAGAAGGAAATGATGCTTCCATCTTTACTGGCAATATTTGTTCCTATAATTGTTGGTTTGGTTTTAGGTGTTCCCGGAAGTATGGGCCTTCTGGCAGGTGGATTGTCAACAGGATTCCTCCTGGCTATCTTTATGGCAAACGCCGGTGGTGCCTGGGACAATGCGAAAAAGTATATTGAAACAGGACAGCACGGTGGTAAGGGTTCAGACGCGCATAAAGCGGCCGTTGTTGGTGATACCGTGGGAGATCCGTTTAAGGATACATCCGGTCCATCGCTGAACATTCTTATCAAGTTAATGTCAATTGTTTCAGTCGTTTTTGCCGGCCTTATTGTAAAGTACTCACCAAAGATCGGAGAACTGTTACATATTATGATTAAATAGATGCCTGGCTTTGTACCTGTCCGTGCAACACCGTTTGTACGGACAGGTCATTGCGGTAAAATATTTTTTATATCTTAAAATAGTGGAAATGGATAAAAATTTAAACAAGATTAGTTCTACGGCCTGTCCTAACTCAAATTGTGAATATAATCACCATTTGGAAGGGGCAAACTTCTGCATGCTCTGTGGTACTTTACTGTACCAGAGATGTGATGACTGTTTGACCTCTAATCCAAAATATGCGAAGTTCTGTCACTATTGTGGTACGAGTTTGCAGGAACTCAGGTCGACAGAGGCCCAATATGAAGATGCTGGGAATTAAGCACTATTAGAAGTGATCCCATAAAAATGCATTGACACAAGTAGTCTGTGCAATATAAAGGTTAGGTGCATACCATTGATATGTTAAAAAATAAATCTTTTGTCTTTTAACCTTGGTTCACTTCACACTTTAGGCACTTCAAATTTAGTTGCGGCTTTGCCGCACGGTTTTAGGGGGGGTTTTTAAATACATTGGATTCAAAAGAAATCGCAATTACATGTGCAAAAATTGCTGATGAGAAAAAAGCACAAGATATCGTTATACTTGATGTCGACAAGATTTCATCTATAACAGACTATTTCGTAATTTGTTCAGCAATTAATGAACGTCAACTTCATGCCATAGCTGATGATATGGACAAAGAGATGAAGAAACTTTCGGTAATGAAGCTTGGAATGGAAGGATACCGTGAAGCGAAGTGGGTTCTTATCGACTACGGCGATTTCATAGTACACATCTTTGATAAAGAGATACGAGGCTACTACGATCTGGAACTACTATGGGGCGATGCCCCCAAGATCGAATGGTAGACGTTTTTTTGTGGTGCCGTGACCGCCTGATGGGCGGAGACACCGTATTAATAAACATCATTGCATTCGCAACTGAAAATAGAGTGAATGATGGTGCCGAAGAAATTGTGGATTGGGATATTGCACAAAAAAATCACAGGAAGCAATTTGAATGAAGATCAAAATTCTGATCTCTGCAGTAAAAGATTTAGAAGCAGATCGGCTATTTTATGAGAGACAAGGCGACGGTTTAGGCGATTATTTCTTCTTCATAAGCCTTCTTGCAATGTCAGTATAGACCTCGAATTCTGCTCTCCTTCCAATACCAACAATTTCCACTACGATATTTTCCTCTATGATTCGGTATACGATTCTTATCGATTTCTTTGCTGCATAGATTTTATAAAACCCGGTCAGGTTAAAGCCTCTTACATTCTCCATGGCGTAGGGGTTAGCTCTACTGGCTTGTTAGCCCCTTTTCCCTTTCCGCAAAACGGCCTGAAGCAAATTCGTGTAATACACTAGTCATTAACGTTTGATATGGGATAGCTTCTTCTAATGCGATAGTTTGGATATCCTCTAAATACTTTGCTGAAATTCTTATATTTACTCTTTTGCCTTTTTTTAATGTATTTCGAGCATACTCCTTATGTTTCTGAATTTCTTTCTTGGAATTCTTTAGTGGTTTCCATTCGCCACGTTCGTAGGATTCTAAAATATCTTTTTCTTCTTTATCAAGTTTTATTTTTTTCATTTCTTCCCTCGCAAATAAGAAAAGGGGTCAAATCTCCTCTTGACTGCATGTCTCTCTTAACTTTGCATATTGCTTTTTAATTCTTCCATTTTTCTTCATTCTCTCTTTTAATCGAAAATTACTTGAAGCTATTGTTTTGTATGATTTAATATTATATCTTTTTGCAACCTCAGAAAAACTCAATCCTGATAGCTCACGTGACAATGATATTGCAAATAATCGAGGTATATTCTCCACACCTCTCCTCGATTGATAAAGCAGGCTCTCTTTAATTTCAAATTCATTGCATATTGTTTTATTGATTATTTTAACTTTTCCCTCTCCGAGAATCACCCTTTTTTCCTTAATCTCTAATGTAGACACCTTATCACTCTTTACAAACTTCTCTTTAATCATTTCAACAAACCCGTTATTACCAAATATCGAGCTTTGAACCTTTTTGGAATAAAACTTTATAACCTCACCATCTAAATCAACAGCCATAAACTCTTTATACATTATTATTGCCCTCTTCTTCCTACTTGAGAAACAAGCGAGCAGATTATTGATGTCCAACCATTCACCATCCGATTTGCCTTTAAGATAAAATGGATGGCTGCTCC
>JAIQZR010000039.1 GCA_021777035.1 Candidatus Scalindua sp.
CGGTGTTCCACCGGATTATTTCAGCTCTACAGGTCAATTGTGGGGGCATCCTGTTTATGATTGGACTGTTCTCAAAGAAACCGAGTACCTATGGTGGATAAAACGCATAGAGCACAACCTTAAGTTCTTCCATATGTTCAGGCTTGATCACTTTAGAGGGTTTGTAGATTACTGGGAAATTCATGCAGGTGAAGAGTTTGCAACTAACGGACATTGGGCAGAAGCACCTGCCAGGGATTTTTTTAATACTCTTGCAAATCATTTTGACCATCTTCCTATAATTGCTGAAGATCTTGGAATTATTACGCCGGATGTAAGAGCGGTTATGGATCAATTTGGATTTCCCGGAATGAGGGTGTTGCTTTTTGCCTTTGGAGAAGACCTGCCCTCAAACCCTTATGCACCACACAATTATACGAGAAACTGTGTTGCTTACACCGGAACACACGATAATAATACTGCCAGGGGTTGGTTCAATAACGAAACCAGCGCTGAAGAGAGAAAAAGGATTTTTGATTATATTGGACGCGAGGTTTCAGAAGATCAAATACACGGGGAACTTATAAAACTTGTTATGAGTTCTGTCGCAGATATGGTTATAATACCGATGCAGGATCTTCTTGGCCTGGAAGAAGACTCAAGGACGAACCTTCCTGCTAGTTCTGAAGGAAACTGGAGATGGAGGCTTGTACCAGAACAATTATCTCCCTTAGTAACAAAAAAACTGTCTGAAATGACAAGGATTTATGGAAGAGGATAAGTAATCAGGACGTTTGGTTCACCCTTTTATGTAGAATTTGCTCATATCAGGAGAAAAGCACCTTGGGATTTTTCTCTACAATGCGTAATAATGCCATTGCTGGCCCTCGCGGTATTCGTGTTCCTTGTTCCCAATTACGAAGGGTTTGAACGGATATTCCCATCAACCCTGAAAATGCTTCTTGTGTAAGACCTAAACGGTGCCTAATTTCTGCCACATCTGATGGGTCTTTCAATTTTGTTTTGCGGAGTACATTCTTTCCGGATTTTTGTGCTCGGATGGCGGACAGTTCTTCATTCAGATCAATATCAAGTAAATCACTTTTTTTTGTCATTTTATTATCTCCTGTATCAATTTTTTAATGACCTCCTTGTCAGTTTTTGATAAATCTTCTTTTTCTTTCTTCTCATAAAGAGCAAGCATCCATAGAGTATCTTTTTCTGCATGGTAAAAGTATATGACGCGTAAACCACCTCTTTTTCCTTGTCTCTTCTTTCGCCATCTCATTTTTCGTGCTCTGCCAGTATGCTGAATAATATTCCCTGCATCAGGCTTAAATCGCAGAAACCATTGCATTGCTGTATATTCGTCATCCGATAACAGCGCAGTCACTCTCCGTGTGAAAGCCAACGTTTCTATTATTATCATTTGTTATATACCTCTTTGAGATAAATATATACCCCAATGAACGACATAGTGCCATATGACGGTAAAAAATACAATATAATTTTTCGAAGAAACACTTTTAAAAGATAAGGCCGCTTAGGAAAGCAACCCATATACTTGTACATGATCACTTAACAACCACAAAAATTTATTAAAATCTGAGTCACAAAAGATGCTATGAAGGAGTTTAATGAGAAGCGGTAAGATACATTTAGCATATAACTCTTTGAAACACTACTACGTTATAGTGTTTCAATTTCAAAGGAATTTTCTCTGAGAAAGGCCTGTTTTTAGTCTGAAATGGTGATTCTCACGGGAAATGTGAAACAGAATGGTCAATAGTGTTTCAGAACGGTTTTGTACGGGTGCAATTAACGTTTGGGTTAACCGGAAGGCGCGTTTTTTTTGTATCTATCCAGTTTAACGTATTGTTAGCGTTTTTTCTGCCATGCGGATGCAAAGCCTGATTTGCCAGGTACCGGCTCAATTATATCCCTCTTATTCAGTCGGATGAAAACACCCTTCATCGAGTTTTCTGATTTTATTCCGGTTAGTTCACGCCCCATTCGATTAGTAATTTCGTTATTATTATCCAAGTACTCAACGACTGTGTCTTCAGGTGAGGCTAAGCTTTGATGACTAATTACGATTAAAACCGAATTATCTTTCTCAATAATTTCTGGATCTTTTAGTCTAAGATTGCGCATGGCATCGAAGGCGGCATTTAGACCTTCCCCAATATCCTTATTTGGCGGATTAGGAAATTTATTGATAAGACGGACGAGTTTTGGGTTTCGCGCGAATTGCTCATCGAGGATGTTTTTTCGTGTTATATGCCCAGGTAACTTTCCTGGGTTTTCTACTTCTATCCTGTTGTCAAAAATACGAATGTGAACATCTACTGGAATACTATAGTCTCTATGAAGAACTGCATTAGTTAATATCTCATGTAACGTTTCTTCTGGGTAGGCTACATCTTCCAACCCTTTCGCCCCAAGTTTTTTGACATCTTCAACAAGCTCCTTTGTCTTATCTACAGAAGTATGTATAAGGTCATATATTGCACCTTCAATAGTCAAAGGATCAAAAGCAAGGGTCTCCCGTTGCCCTGCTTCCTCTTTTGTTTTGTAACGATATATTTTCACAGCTGAACGTTTAGGCAAAATTGCTTGGGGTTCTTCAGAAAACAACAAAACCCCAGCTACTGTCGCTTTATTGCCTGTAATTAGATTTTGTTTTTTTCACTGTAGTAAAGCCCAACTTGGCCAAACCAGAAATGGATATAATATTGTACTATTATAATCAACATTTCATAATTTAGAGATTCAGGTATTAAGAAATCCCTAAATCCCTGAATCTCTAAATTATTTTTAATTTGATCACTCATGATTATGATGAGATCAATTACGAAACTGCTCTTCTTAATTCACAAATAGCCGCTGTTGTATTATCTCTAAGTACAGATGCAAATATTACATTGATATACCATTACTTTCTATGTTATATTTGCGTAAAAGACAAAGAATATATATCATTATAACCATGTACCCTCCACGAAATCTATTCGGCATAGTCCTTATAAGAATTTATCATCCTCTCATAAATAAAATAGTTTATGCGTTAGACAGCTTTAGTACTGATGACCTTAAAAGATCTAAGAGCATAATAAACTCTCAAAATGAATTAACGACCTGCCCGACTTCACCGTTCGGGTGGGCTGAAGGGAATAATTTTACATGTTAATAGCAGAAAAACAGACAAATGGTTCTAAAATTGCTTATTTCTCTATGGAAATTGGACTGAGAGATGAGATACCGACATTCAGTGGAGGGTTGGGTATACTTGCCGGAGACACTATTAAATCAGGTGCTGATTTAAATCTCCCCCTTGTTGCAGTAACATTAATATACCACAAAGGGTACTTTAAACAAGATATAGATGACCGGGGACGACAGATTGAATCACCCGCAATATGGGATCCCTCCGAATCGATGAAAACAGCACCGGAAAAGGTGGATGTTACAATTGAAGGCAGGATCGTATATATTCAGGCATGGGTTTATTATGTCAAAAGCCCCAAAGGCGGTGAAGTTCCTGTAATATTTCTTGATACTAATTTGCCGGAAAATAGTGAGAAAGACAGGGAATTAACTTATCATCTCTATGGCAGAGACGATAATTACAGAATCAAGCAAGAAGTAATCCTCGGGATAGGCGGCGTCAAGATGTTAAAGATGCTTGGGTTTCAAATAAAGAAATATCATATGAATGAAGGACATGCGGCATTCCTGACACTTGAGCTTTTGCACAAATTAAAAAACGATTTAGAGAATGTCTGGGATGAATCATCCATGTGGGACATTGAAGCCGTTAAAGAGTTGTGCGTGTTTACGACACATACACCGGTTGAAGCGGGACATGATAAGTTCTCTTATGACCTCTACAGGAGCGTAATTGGCGAATATTTCCCGGAAAATATTCTGCGTGAACTTGCCGGAAAAGAGAATCTAAATATGACACTTCTTGCTTTAAATCTGAGCAATCATGTCAATGGCGTTGCCAAAAAGCATGGCGAGGTATCACAGAATATGTTTCCCGGTTATAAAATAAATTCAATAACAAATGGCGTACACTCTTATACATGGACGTGTGACAGCTTTAAAAAACTGTTTGATAAATATATACCTGGCTGGGCAAATGAACCGGAGTTATTTGTGAGAATTGATATTGCTCCCCATAAGGAACTCTGGAATGCGCATTCAGAAGCGAAGAAAATCCTCATTGATGATGTAAACTCTCTGCATGATGTAAATATGGACTATGAGACACTGACAATAGGGTTTGCAAGAAGATTCGCAACATACAAGAGAGCGTCCCTGATATTTAATGACATCGAAAGGCTTGAGAGAATTGCATCTGGTAAGATCCAGTTGATTTTTGCCGGAAAAGCTCATCCAAAGGATGAAGGGGGCAAAAAACTTATTGAAGATATATTCTCATATGCAGACAAACTAAAAGGGAAAATAAATATCGCCTTCATAAATAACTATAATATGGAAACCGCCTTGAGGATAGTTTCTGGTGTGGATGTCTGGCTGAATAACCCGATCAGACCTCTTGAGGCGTCAGGAACCAGCGGTATGAAAGCGGCACATAATGGTGTTTTGAATTTCAGTGTTCTTGACGGATGGTGGATTGAAGGTCACATAGAAGGAGATACCGGTTGGTCTATCGGCCCTGAATCTACAGAAATTGTGCCTGATGATAATGCAAATGAAATAGACACAAATGATCTCTATAACAAACTCGAAAACATTATTATCCCAACCTTTTATCAAGACAGAGACAAATGGATTAATATGATGAAGAGTGCGATTGGTAAAAATGCATACTACTTTAACACCCATAGAATGATGCTGAGATACGTCACTGAGGCATATATAAAGTAATGAAGAGTTCACCGCAAAGACGCAAAGGGCGCAAAGATTATTAACAATTAATCTTTTTTTACTACTTATGTCTTTCTTTGCGGTCTCTGCGTCTTTGCGGTGAATAATTTTTTTTATAATAGAAAAATGAAAATTGCAGAAGTATCTCCGGAAATAATCCCATACGCGAAAACCGGCGGCCTTGCAGACGTTGCGGGAACACTGCCCTTATACCTCGAGAAGGCCGGACATGAAATATCAATGTTCATGCCGCTTTATAAGTCTGTAAAAGAATCCGGTATAGATACCAAGCTTTCGAATATTACCTTTGATATTCCAATTGGTGATAAAGAGCACACCGTAAATCTCTGGAAAAGCACTCACCATGGTTCAAAAAATATCTCGATCTATTTCATACAACGTGACGAATATTACGACAGAGATGCGCTTTACGGAACAGGATCCGGTGATTACCAGGACAACTCAGAACGTTTCATTTTCTTCTCCAGAGCGGTAATAGAGGCGATTAAAAGATTGGGATTATCAATAGACATTATTCATTGTCATGACTGGCAGACGGCATTAATACCCATTTACCTGAAGACATTGTTTACGCACGACAAAAAGCTCTCTTCCATAAAAACAGTGCTGACCATTCACAATCTTGCATATCAGGGAATGTTCCGGCAGGAAGAGATGAAACTTACCGGTTTAGACATATCGCTGTTTAACTGGAAAAATCTTGAACACTGGGGAAACGTAAACTTTCTAAAAGGTGGAATTGTTTTTGCAGATTTTGTGACAACCGTTTCTAAAAAATATGCAGAGGAGATAAGGACAGTTGAGTTTGGATGTGGCCTGGAAGATGTCATCAAAGAATACGAAAACAAACTTTACGGAATAATCAATGGCGTTGATTACTCTGAGTGGTCTCCGGAAATTGACAATCTTATACCTTCCAAATACGGCGTTGATGACTCAAGTGGAAAGGCATTGTGTAAAAAACACTTGCAGAAAATACTTAATCTTCCGCAAACTGAGGCACCACTTCTCGGGATGATCAGCCGCCTTGCGGAGCAAAAGGGTGTTGACCTTTTGATCGTCATTATGGATGAACTGATGGAAAGAGATCTCCAACTCGTGATACTGGGTATAGGTGATGAAAAATACCATCAAATTCTTAAGGAAGCTGTGCCAAAATATAACAGTAAGCTTTCAGTAAACATCATGTTTGATAACAAACTGGCTCATGAAATAGAAGCAGGCTCTGATATTTTCCTGATGCCTTCAAAATATGAACCTTGCGGTTTAAATCAGCTGTACAGTTTGAGATATGGGACCATTCCTGTAGTACGTGAAACCGGAGGCCTGGCAGATACGATAATTGACGCAAATGATGAAAATCTCAAAAACCGAACTGCTACCGGATTCACCATGAAGGGCTATTTCGCCGCGGAACTGCTATTTACCATAGACAGGGCGTTGGAATTGTATAAATCAAAGGCGCCATGGAATGCCATCAGAGAAAATGCCATGATGCAGGATTGGTCTTGGGAAAAAAGTGCAAATAAATATGTAGAATTGTTTAAATCTGTACTGGGAGAAAAATAAATTGGAAACAAACAATATCGCACCTAAATACTATTAACGTTCGGCTGGTGAATTAGTTTTAATTTCCATTTCTCACTTCTCTTCTGCTGGATGCTTAATCTTTTCCCAGTATTCTTTAAATTCGAAATTCGGGCTATGTTCATCATTATGGCAGATTTCACAATTCTCGACACCCACCCTGCCGTAATCTTTTGATAGTGTCTCTTTGTGATCACTTCCGGGCCCATGACAACTTTCACAGCCGACTCCCTTCAGTGCCGGTGTTGATTCTATAGTTTCAAAACCGGTGAAGTAATTCAGGCCAATAACGTGACACTCTACACATTCAGGATCGTACTCGTGTCCAGACCTCACTAACGTCTCATAAGCTGAAGAGTGACCCGTCTCTTCCCAGTGCTTAAAGATTTTGCCGTGACAGACAGCACAATCTTTATTACCAATAAACTCCAGGCCAGAAGGTGGATCTACCTTAAAAACCTGTGCCAGTAACTCTTCATCCTTAAGTCTCTGCTGATATGTTCTCAATAGCATTGCTATTTCGTGTGAATCTTCAAACTTTCCATCTAAAGGTATTGTCTCAATGGCAGACAAAAAGCTATTAAAACTCCCTCCTTCATCCGTCTGTTTCTCTTGTAACGATAAAGTAATTTCACTCACATATTTACCCTTTTCTCCTACAGGAATTACGTATGTATTATTTACTTTTTTTAGATAGAGATCCGGCCTGTCAACCAGGTGGCCCGAAACTATTAGGTCAAATTCAGGACAGACTTCTGCGATCTTTATCGACTCCGCCATTTCCGCATGAGAAAGTAATAACAAGAAATCCGTTTTATCATGTAAATCACTTAGTAAAGGTTTAAGTGCTAAGATGGGATCCAGAACCTTCACGTCCTGACAAGCACTTTCAATAAGTTCCGGTGATACTATTCCCAATATACCAACCTTTAATATAGATTCTTCCGTTTTTATCTCTTTTATAATGTAAGGTTTTATATTAAAAGCTGATGTGTCAAGATCAACAATATTGCTTGATACAAAATCTACATTACTTATTTGGGAAAGATAGCCTAACAGATCGATTCCCATGTTAAGATCCTTTTCACCTATGTTATGTACGACATAACCCATCCGGTCTAATGCATCAAGCGCAGTCTCCATCTTGATTTCATCTTGTCTGCCGACTTTGCTTGGAAGGTCTCCAAGGCTTAACAGGATCAGATTTTCATCCTTTTCCTTCAAATGGCTGATTAACGTATGCCGCTTCGAAAGTCCTCCAAGCTGTTCTTCTGAACAACCACAAGGTTCCAGATAGCCGTTTTCTTCACCAGTTAATACAATGTGTATAGAAGGTGCTGATTTTGTTTTATCCGGACTTCCATTGGTTTCTTTTCCGCAAAGGTGATTACAGCCCTGATTAGACAACACCAGCAATATGGAAATAAATACAAAAGTTTTAAAAACCGAAATTTGACTCATAATTCTGGTCATTATATTAGCGCTTTCTACAAATCTTGAAAATATTCGTGTGGGGTGAATTCGTTTCGCTTCCCCGGACAAAAAACATCGAGGACTTTAATCCACACTACTCTATTTCCCCAAATATGGGAATTCTTATAACGGATTGAGTTATGCTATTTGTGTGATGTTCCAATACACCACCAATGTTTCCTATTGCCGCTTCCGAATGTAATATTATTTCGATTAAGTAATGAGGTTTTTCACTTTCTCTTTTCTCAATAATATATTCTCCACTTTTCTCCCCTACTATCTTCGCATCTATAAACGACTTGGAAGGTGTCTTTTTTTTTATCTTAAAATCAGGCTCTGTTTGTGATTTAATTGTGATTATCTTGTTCATTATTTCATTACGACAACATTATATAAAACGATATGAATCAAAACAACTTCGTTTTTAAAGCCACTATTATTGTAATTGCTGTAGTGACAATTACCTACTTTCAGATATGTGCTATTAATGCACAGGAGTTAGACACTTCATGGTCTGCCTTCCGTCATGATTCTCTCAACACCGGAAGGAGCACCATGCAAGGGCCTATAAATAATAACCTGAAATGGGTCTTTAGAACCGGCGGTAGTGTAGATTCATCTCCAGTACTTGACCATAACGGCACAATTTACATAGGCTCTCAGGACAAAAAACTTTATGCACTAAAACCGGATGGTACACGTAAGTGGTCATACGATATTGGAAGCAAAATATTTTCAACCCCAGCGATAGATCTGAACAGCGTCATTTATGTATGCGCCTGGAATGGGAAACTGTTTGCTCTAGATCTAGAAGGCAGACCCAGATGGAGAGCGCAAATAAAGGGTAGGATAGCTTCATCTCCTGCAATTTCTGCTAAAGGAGATATTTTTGTTTGTTCGGACAATTACTATTTATATAAGGTAAATCCCGCAGGAAGAATCTTATGGGCTTTTGCCACGCACAAGTATGTGGATTCTTCCCCTGCGATAGACAGCAATGGCACGGTATATTTTGGTTCAAATGATAGTTATATATACGCACTTGGCCCTGATGGCAAACTTAAGTGGCGCTTCAAAACAAAAGGGCAGATAACTTCATCACCGGCAATTGGGCCGGACGGTACTATTTATCAAGGGTGTAATGACGGCAAATTGTATGCTCTGAATCCTGATGGTACTCAAAAGTGGTATTTCCGGACAAAAAAATGGATTGACTCCTCACCAGCCGTCAGCAAGGAGGGAAATGTATACTTTGGTTCAAACGATGGAAGGCTGTATGCACTGAGCTCCGGTGGCATTTTACTATGGACTTTCACAACTAATGGAGTTATAACATCTTCTCCTGCTATTGATTCTGACGGAAGCATTTATTTC
>JAIQZR010000040.1 GCA_021777035.1 Candidatus Scalindua sp.
CGCTCCATCCCAAACCCATTTACATATACAAGGAAAAGGACAATGTTACGGTTGAGGTAGCTATTCAATATAACGACAGCTACGCAGAGACCCTCCACTCTTTTGCGAACAATATTAATACAAAAGAAGGTGGAAGCCATCTTGCGGGTTTTAAAGGAGCGCTTACCAGGACAACTAACAGCTATGCTGTTGCTTCCGGATTATTGAAAGGCGGGAAGGATTCTGTTAGCGGTGATGATATAAGAGAAGGATTGACTGCAGTTGTCAGTGTTAAACTCCCCAGCCCGCAGTTTGAAGGACAGACAAAGACAAAACTCGGCAACAGTGAAATAAAAGGCATAGTGGAATCATCTGTCAATGATATTCTTGGCCACTACTTTGAAACCAATCCCGGAGTAGTAAAGAAAATTGTTGATAAAGCTCTTCAGGCATCACGCGCAAGGGAAGCAGCCAGAAAAGCACGGGAGCTTACAAGGCGGAAAGGCGTTCTTGAAGATTCCGGTCTACCCGGCAAGCTGGCGGACTGTGCGGAAAAGGACCCTGCATTTAGTGAGATATTTATTGTTGAGGGTGACTCTGCAGGCGGTTCAGCAAAGCAGGGGCGTGACAGACATACCCAGGCGATTCTTCCATTGAAGGGTAAAATTCTGAATGTTGAAAAAGCCCGTTTTGACAAGATGCTCAACTCCGATGAAATAAAGATCCTGATAACAGCACTCGGTATGGGTATCGGCTCCGATGATTTTAATATCGAGAAAGCGCGGTATCATAAAATTGTAATCATGACAGACGCTGATGTTGACGGAGCGCATATCAGAACACTGCTGCTCACATTCTTTTTCCGGCAGATGCCCGAGGTAATTGAAAAAGGATTTCTCTATATAGCCCAGCCTCCTCTGTTCAGGGTTAAAAAAGGAAAGTCAGAGCGTTACATTCAGAATGAGAGACAGCTTGAAAATATGCTCTTTGAGCTTGCTGTTGATGATATTGAAATTCAGAACGGAAAGTCACTGACAGGCAAGGCCATTATCCCTTATATACAAAATCTTTCAAAGTTTGAAAAACTCCTTGAATGGTTCTCTATTAGAAAAAATGATACAGCGGCCCTCAAAGTACTGCTTCACTATGAATTAAGCAAGGACCTTCTCAAAGACAAAAAGGTATGCACGGAGATCGCAAAGAAACTGAAAAAAGAGTTGAAAGGTATATCCGAGACAATCCAGAAAGACGAAGAGCATGAATCATACAGAATTTCTCTTAAAAGGGACGGTCTGAAACTGACCTTCGATAACGAGTTCATGTCATCCCCGGAATTCAGGGAAGTAAGGAATTTGTTCAACGAACTAAGGGGCCTCGGACATCCTCCTTACAAAGTTAACTACAAGGAAGATACACACGAGTTTGGAAGCTCAAGGGAACTGTTTGACTTCATCCTGGCCATAGCCAAAAAAGGCATCACTATCCAGCGCTACAAAGGACTCGGCGAAATGAACCCCCAGCAGCTCTGGGACACGACCATGAACCACGAAGTCAGGACACTCCTGCAGGTCACTGTCGAGGACTTATTCAAGGCGGAAGAGATCTTCAGCACGTTAATGGGTGATCAGGTTGAGCCGAGGAAGGCGTTTATTGCGACGCATGCGTTAGAGGTTAAGAATTTGGATGTTTAAGAAAAGACTGTCGGCAGATTTGCGCTCTGGCACATGCCAGTTTAAAATACCGGCCCTTGCCTTGAAAATAAGATTGCCTGTCAAATTGTATTATGATGGCAAAATGTTTTAAGGAGTTCTATTAATAACCGGCAGGATATAGCGCAATTACACATACTCGATAATTCGCTATTATCAAGGTCAGCGGGTAAGCCTTATATCTGCCAATTACTAGTCATAATAAATGATTCTGAGTTCTGTTCTGTATAGTAGAGGTCAGGGGATATCTCTATACAACTTTGCATTGGGGTTTTGTCTTGGTGCGCTTGACAGTTTTACTGAATCTCAAGAGTTGCCGCAACGTTGGTCGTTAAATATCAAATATCAACAGAATTAATCGTTGTAAAATCTGTACGGAAGAGATTATCGGCATTAAGTACTGTTATAACTTACTTAAGTGTTAGGCCAGGACAGGAATTACGTCTTTCCTCAAGCCATGACAAGGAGAGAATTTATGGTGAAATAAATGGTGGCAATGCTTGTTCTCTTTTTCACCCTTGGCATAGCTGCAGGTATAATTGGTACCTATTGGGCCATCTCGCAGCAAGATTCACTATATTTAAGGAGCTCTGAGAGGTTGAGTGATGTAGTAACGGCTATATTGGTGATGGGGACCTACAACTTCGACAATCTAAAACGTGATCGGTGGTATGTCACTAATTGGCTTACCTCCAATAGCTTCAGCCATGTCCGCAACATTTGTCAATATCCTCTTGTTTTATATTGAATTATTACTGTGCATTTTTTGTTAAATTATATCTTGTCAGAGATGTTCAGTTAAGTTATACTTTTCCAAAAGGGACTCTTCGATTGCAGATGCTTTCACTCCATGTAGCGTTGGTTTTTTCAAGCTATATTATCTTGATGACAAAACTACGTGGATATAATTACGAAAGTCATAATTATTAATTTAAAAGCAATAATCCATATTAAACTTTTAGAGTATAGATGCTATGGAATTTGCACAATAAGGGAAGTAATAAATCGGGCTCTGATTATACAAGCATTTGGTAGTGTCACCTATGTTTTAAATAAAAACTTAAGATCTATTTTTAACAAATATCGTATAAATAGCTATGAGAAAAAGGCAGGAGGGTAAATGAATAAAAAGAGGTATATATATCTTGGGGGCATTGCTCGTTTTTTTGTTTGCATTTTTGGATTATTACTAATGTCTAAAACCAGTTTATTTGCCGATAACCATCAAGAAGTATACATGTTTGATAAAAAAGATGCCTCAAATATAAAGATGACTTATGTTAATAAGTTGGACGTAACTAAAAATGTAAGAGACTGTCCAGTGGGCTATTTACCAATTGATATTCCCAAATCTTTTCCTCGATATAATTTGGACGAATTAGAAAAGAATAATGTTGATAGTCATTGGGGTGGCGATGCTATTCAAAATAATCTCTCAAATAACAATTATTGCATGTGGGATTGGACTGGAAGAATAAATCATCTACAATCTGAATTGAAAGACATAGGTAGAATGTATGTCGGTGTTAATATCGTGGGGAAAAAAGAAGATACTATTGTCTCTCCTTGGTATCAAAATCCTCACCCTAGTATTGGTACTAGCTATCTTGATTATCTGCCAGAAAATGGGTGGTATTTAGTATTCAAGGATCTTGGCGTGAGAGGAGATCCCACAAAAGGCATTGTGGATGCTCCGGTTAATACTGCTTATTTTGTTTTATACAACAAATATACATCAATGATTAAAACTTGCTTTATTCCTGCATCAATAAAAGAAGACCACTCCTTTGGCAGAGTAGAGCTTTCTGTTACGTCGAGTAATCTTACTACTTTTTGGAAAAACAATTCCGTAAATGGGCTTTATAGTTTTGCTCATTCTGGCTCTGAAGTAAAAGATACAAGAGGGATGGTGCATCTTGATTATTCAAATAGTCATGACTGGAGATGTTTTGATTATCCAGTCCACTATTCTCCACTATCAGAGGATGCAACAAGCATTTTAAAGTTCCACTTTACAGAAGTTGATCTTACTTCAATTGACCTAAAAGGCAAGCTGGACGGAAAGATTGTTTCTACTCACAACACCCGCCCAGTACCGGAATCGGATGTTATCTTTTCAAAGATGAGCAGTTTTGGTGAGAGCCTTAAGGATGTGAAGAAGGAAGCAGATTCTATTATTGGAAATAAAAAAGCAACTGGATTAACTAAGAAATTACGGGATGCGCTAAAAGGTTCTGTTATTGAGGACGTATTAGATGTTCTTGGACCGGCCGGTTCTGTGTTGAAATTTACGTCTGGAATACTTGGTAGTTCCACTGAAGGAAACTACCCGCAAATTATCCAAGCTGATTTGAATATAAAAGGGCAAATGGAAAAAATAAATCGTCACGCAAATAAGGAGTTGCGGATTCCGGGTACAGCTGCCTCAAAAGACGATCGAGATAAGAAACACCAACCCGGCCGGACGTCTCGGCGATGGCTTGCATCTCTTCGGGATCGCCGGTCGTCGTGTCGACGATTACAGCGCCGGCGCTCAATTGAGGCAACACCTCATCGACGACCTTGCGCGAAACGGTGGCATCGGGCAA
>JAIQZR010000005.1 GCA_021777035.1 Candidatus Scalindua sp.
CGCAAAGAAAAACATAAAAAAGTGAAACAGAAGAATATTTGTCAGAAAAATATGCAGTTCTCATAATCGTTACATCAGTATTTCTTTTAAATATCAACTTTGCGTCCTTTGCGTCTTTGCGGTGAATAGATACACCAAAATTAACTACCGTATCCATACCGACGCCATCAAGGAAAACCTTATACCCCGGAAGTTGAGCAAATCACAGATTAACCACGTCTATGCTACTGAAGCGGATATTCTAAATATGGCTCTGTTTGGCAAAACCGCTGCTCAGTGGCGGACAGAAAATTCTAATGAAACAGGAAATATTCGTGATTTTGCCAATGTCTCACAACTGGTCTGTCTGGCCAACCTTGAAAATCTAAATGCACTTTTTATAAATGACGGGCTTCCGCAGAAAACAAGGCTTGAACGGCTGAATAAAATTGCTATCCAGCAGTTGAGAATACTGACAAGCGATACGGGAACAAAAAAATTGGAGAATCAAAGATGATGACTGAATATGATAAACTAAAGAAATCATTACGGCACCTTGAGCAGCAGTACGCGAACTATTTATCAATGAATGAGCGTGAATATCTTTCAGATTTGGATAATGACGCAATTGAACTGTATAAAATGATGACAAAGGAACCATAGTAAAAGAGAATCACATTGATGGAATTATCGAAATTGTTGCACATGTAGGGGCGAATAATTATTCGCCCCTACAAAACGGCACATTGTCTATAAAACGGTTTGGGCTTATGGTTCAAGGGTCAATTGGACAGCAAATCTACACTCCGATCTGGATTTAGTGGTTTTTGAGGTTAATACCGTGAAGCTGGGAGCGCTGAAGGACGACTTTGCCGAAAGCGATCTACCTTTCTCCGTTGATGTTATGCCTTGGGAAAAGATACCTGAAAAATTTAAGAATAAAATTCTTGAAAAGTATTTGGTATTGCAGAAGAAACCTGAATTGGATAATTGGAAGGAGGGGATTTTAGGGGATGTTGCTGAAGTAATTATGGGACAATCACCAAAGGGCGAATCTTGCAACACTAATGGAAATGGAAAACCTTTATTAAATGGTCCAACTGAGTTTGGGGTAAAAAACCCTCACCCACTTCAATTCACGGAAGACCCTAAAAAGTTATGTAAAATGAATGATATTCTCTTCTGCGTGAGAGGCTCAACCACAGGAAGAATGAATTGGGCAGACCGGCAGTATGCTATTGGTAGAGGTATTGCAGCTATTGGGCATAAAGATGGAAACGGTTACAAACACTTTGTCAGAGGAATAATTGACTTCAATTTACCGGGTTTATTAGCGAGTGCAACAGGCTCTACTTTCTCTGGCTACCGCAAAAACGAATTGCAGAACTGTTTGGGTGCAGCGCTGACAACATCTCTTTGCATCTGAAGAATATCTATAAAGAAAATGACCTTGATGAGTCGTCAACTGCCGAGGTTTTCTCGGTAGTTCAAATTGAAGGAAAGAAACTGACGAGAGTGTTAGATAATGAAAAACAATTTGCCAGATAAACAGACGAATTTCCTCCTCTATACCGGAAATGACGGAAAAGTAAATGTCGAAGTATTTCTAAAAGACGAAACTGTCTGGTTGACTCAAAAAGCAATGGGGCAGCTCTTTGGGGTTGAAAGCCATACTATCACCATGTATGTTTATTCGGCAAAATATACGATGGTAAAATGGTATTGAATAATGCGGGAAAAATTGCAAAAGAATGTTGGTTGGATATCACGGAACATTATCCGAATACCAGATTGCATGAATGTGTGATTATGCCAAATCATGTACACGGAATACTACAAATTGTAAATAACGCGGGGGTAGGGGTTCAAAATATTGAACCCCTACAACAACCCAAACAGAACCAATACCAGAAAACAATTCCGCGTTCAATCGGTTCCATGGTGCGGGGATTTAAAATTGGTGTGACAAAATGGTTTCGGAAAAATACAAACGTATATACGGTATGGCAACGCAATTATTACGAACATATTATACGCAACGAACAATCATATTATAAAATTTCGGAATACATTATCAAGAATCCCTCTCATTGGCTAACTGATAAATACTATGAACAAGATTTCTGAAAACACGATAGAAGAGTTTGCTATAGAGTTACTCAAGAAGTCAGGCTACCAATACATATTTGCTCCTTCCATCGCGCCGGACAGTGCCACACCTGAAAGAGAGTCTTTTGAGGATGTACTGTTAATTGAACGTCTACAAACAGCAGTTGGCAGGATTAACCCTGAAATTTCTGAGGATATTAGAGAAGATGCTGTAAAACAGATTCTCCGGCTAAACTCTCCTGAGTTGATTACCAACAATGAGACCTTTCACCGTATGCTTACCGAAGAAAGGTAAGCTACCGGAAGGACGGTAGTGATCGTGGTGATTTCGTCTGGTTGATTGATTTTAAAAATCCTGAAAACAACGACTTTCTTGTTATCAATCAGTTTACGGTTATCGAAAACGGTGTAAACAAACGTCCCGATATTATTCTCTTTGTAAACGGCCTGCCACTTGTAGTTATAGAACTTAAGAATCCTACTGATGAAAATGCAACTGTGATATCCGCATTCAAGCAACTACAAACCTACAAACAGGCAATCCCCTCTTTATTTACTTACAACGGTTTT
>JAIQZR010000041.1 GCA_021777035.1 Candidatus Scalindua sp.
GGGCAGGCAGTTGCTAATAAAGTAAAAGAATTTATTAAAAACCAATAGGAGAAATTTCATGAATAAGTACGTATGTGATGTATGCGGATATGTATACGACCCAGCAATAGGTGATCCAGACAATAACGTTAATCCAGGAACGGCTTTTGAGGATCTTCCAGTTGACTGGACATGTCCAACGTGTGGTGCTGGAACAGAAAGTTTTTCACCTGAATAGACCTCAAGATCGGTTCAGATTTTATGAAATCATTGGAAATATAGAAAGTAGATGCAAAATTATAATCTATTCTTTTGTTCTACTGTCCAACCATTACCATCTCATTATTGAAACTCCACTTCGATGTTGATATTAATAATACAAGGATGTAAGATGTGGCTTTGTCAATAGATCAGGGTTTGATTCCTTTCAAATCAAATACATATCAAGCGTAAATGGGTTGTGGATCTGAGATGGCATAATTTCCCTTTACTTCTACTGCCTTTCTTACTACTATTCTCGGTATGCTCTATTTCCTGGTGAATTCACAAAATGTTTATTCTGCCGAATAAAGAAGTATTTTCAATTCTTGTACTCAGGGCCAAACGTTGGGATGTCAAATTTAAGAATTAAATATCCGATTCATACACTTGATAATCAGATACTGATTCCTGCCGGGGGTGAAGTGTCTGCAGGAAAAATAGACGACCTCATTTCCACGAATAGAAATACATACGACAGTATACCACTACTTAGTTACAAATCAGTTCAGAAAGATATTATCAAGGTTATCAAATCCGCCCCGTTGTACAATGTAATCTTCGGTGATGACAAACAGCTTGCCAGTCTGATGAATCACTTGGAATCCGTAACACTTATTTCGCCTTTACTGGATATACTGGATTATTTTAAAGAACACGATTTTTACACATATAGGCATCATCTTTCAGTTTTTGCATTATCTACACTCATTGCAACTGAAATGATAGACGATTACACAGACCGCCTAAAAGACGTCGAATCAGGGCCTACACACGACTTTGGTAAGATATGCATACCACTAGACATTTTGCGAAAACAAACCCCCCTCACCGAAAAAGAGTATAACCGTTTAAAGGATCATCCTATGGCAGGCTATGTGCTCCTCAGTTATTACTATAAGGACACAAACAAAATTGCACCAATTGTAGCAAGAGATCATCACGAAAGAATGGACGGTTCAGGATACCCAAGTGGAATTAACCTTGATAATCGCCTTGCGGAGATTACAATTGTCAGCGACATTTATGATGCTCTCATCTCTCAACGGCCATACCGACATATTTCCTTTGACAACCGCACTGCCTGTGAGGAAATAACGAAAATGGCCGAGGAAAACAAATTGCACTGGGAAGTAGTCCAGTGCATGATAGCACTTAATCGTAAGGAAAGGCCACATTTCGCCGAATGCAGTATCTCTAATGTAAAAAGAGGATCTCCTCCTCCTTTGAACAATTACGGTATCACCTTAAAAAGAGATGTTAAATAACAGGTACCAATGGTAAAGCACCTTTTACAAATTTGCTGATGGAAAAATATGGCCACCCATTAGCAGGCCCTTGACCTGTCCCCCCACGTTCTTTGTATGGAGTCTTCAAAACATCATTTAAGAAAACAAGAATACTTTTCCCTCTTAGTCTGCATGTTTCAAGCACTCATGCTATGGCCTGCCCGAATAGCGTATTCGGGCAGGTTTTTGTGATCTATTATTGGGTTACTTTATCTACTATTGCCTTTACCAGACCAGGGATGGTATACTCAACCGCTTTTATAGAGATGTCAATGTTCATCTCTTCCGCAGATTCATTAGTTATTGGCCCAATGCTCGCAAACTGAACATTATTCTTAAACTTAGACAAATTATCATCACCAACGATCTTGACAAAATTCTTTACTGTGGAAGCACTGGTGAATGTGACAATGTCAACTTCTCCATCTTTGAGTTTATCCAGGACTATATTGTCTCCATCAGTTGCAAGTACTGTTTTGTAGGCAATGATATCTGAAACCTCCGCTCCCAGTTTTCTCAGCTCTTCAGGGACGTAGCTCCGTGCAATATCAGTGCGGGGCATCAGAAAACGTTTTCCCTTCAGATCTTCGACTTTTTCCAGTGCTTCTACTACGCTTTCGGCAACATACTTAGGCGGCTGGCAATCAATTGAGACATGAAATCCCTTTATTCGTTCTGTTGTTGACGGACCTATCGAACATATCTTTACTCCTTTGAGGTCCCTGACGTCACGGCCCAAATCAAATATCCTGTTGAAGAACGCATCTACGCCGTTTACGCTGGTAAAAATAAGCCAGTCAGTGGCGTCTAAGTTTTCAATCTCTCTATCGAGAGGGCCGAAATCGTCGGGACTAGTTATGTTTATTGTCGGGTATTCCAGGACATTGGCGCCGAGTTCAATAAGCTGTTCCGAAAATTCACTTGCCTGGTCTCTGGAACGGGTCACTATTATCGTCTTGCCGAAAAGAGGTCTTGATTCAAACCAGTTGAGTTGGTCTCTAAGGTTTACTACTTCTCCTACAATGGTGATAGCAGGTGGCTTGATATCCTTTGCCTTCTCCACGATATTTGATAATGTGCCGGTTACGGTCTTTTGTTGCGTAGTTGTTCCCCATCTGATAACGGCAACAGGAGTATCCTCAGAACGGCCGTGCTTCACAAGCTGGTTGACTATATTGGGAAGGTTCTTTATTCCCATATAGAATGTCAATGTGCCCAAACCGGTACTTAATTTTTCCCAGTCAACATCACTTTGATCTTTTGTCGGATCTTCATGGCCGGTGATGAGCCCAAAAGTGGATGTGCAGGTTCGATGTGTTACGGGTATACCGGCGTAATTAGGTGAAGCGATAGCGGCTGTGATGCCCGGAACAACTTCAAAAGCTATATTATTATTTTTTAAGACTATGGCTTCTTCTCCCCCTCTGCCAAAAACGTAAGGGTCTCCACCTTTCAACCGGGTTACAATCTTCTCCTCCATGGCTTTGTCCACAAGCAGTTGATTTATGTCGTCCTGTTCCATTGTGTGTTG
The DNA here is from genome assembly GCA_021777035.1 of Candidatus Scalindua sp. Lineage (GTDB taxonomy): Bacteria > Planctomycetota > Brocadiia > Brocadiales > Scalinduaceae > Scalindua. The sequence continues at coordinate 3,058 of JAIQZR010000041.1, forward strand.
GTTTCCTTTTTTCCCAACATAGATCAGTTCAACATCTTTTTTGGCGTTTTTTAACAGAACTGAGTTAACGAGATAGTCGTAAACAATAACATCGGCTTTTTTGATACATTCAAGTCCTTTTACTGTAATCAGTCCTGGGTCGCCAGGGCCTGATCCAACTAAATAAACAATTTTATTTTTCATAGTTTTTTTACCTTTTTTTATTTTAAGTTGTAGTGTTCATAAAAAATAATTTTATATTTTTGCCACTCCTTGCTGGAACCATATAGGTCTGGCTGATCCGGCCCAGATGGAGTGTGATAAAAGAAAAAACTGCTTTTTCCTGGGCCTGAATATTTTAGTGTAAAACTTAAGATCAGACGTTAATTATAGTTTAATCTTTGAATCGCTTCTATTACATTTTCCTTTAAACCATTGTTGTCCTGAAGTCCTTTTTTTAATATTTCAATAGAGGTATCTATTTTATCTCGCTCTGTTACCACAATTTCGAGTATAACGGACGATAGTACGACAGGCCGGAAATCCCATACCTCTTTTAATTTTTTATAGCAACATCCACTCTCTTCTGCAGATTCACCTGGTATTATTGTTTTACTGTCTCCTTCCAGTATCTTTTCATTTTCTAAAATTACAACCTGATTTTCCAAAACCTGTCGCTGCTCTTTTAATACCGCTATCTCTTCGTTAGTACTTTCTTCTTTTTCGTTCTGGTTTTCAAGTGTGTGTTCAAGTGCGGCTATTGCACTATCTTCTCCTATCTTGCCCAGTGCCCAGGCCACCATTTCCCTTACATCCCTATTCTTATCAGAAAGTGTCCATGTTAAAGGCAATACTGCTTTTTTGTTTCCGATCCATCCCAGAATCATTGCGGCTCTGGTACGGGTAAGCGGGTTGATATCCTTAAGTGCTGATAACATATATGGAACGGCAGGATCTCCTATATTTATAAGTTCCCAGCTGGCCCTTCTGCGGGTGCTTGCTCCATTAGCTCCTAATGATGATACAAGGGCTTCTATCCCACCAATACCTATTTTTGATAATGCCCAAGCGGCCCTGTCACGGGCCCATGAAGCATCTGAACCCGCATCGGTATTTAAGAGCGCTTTAAGATCATAAGCGATCCTGTTGTCACCAATTCTTCCAAGAGCCTCGGCACAAGCACCTTTGACCAGCCATGTTTTATCTGTCTTCATCGCTCTGCTAAGGGTAAAAACTGAATCTGTATTGTCAATACTACCCAGCGCTCTTGCTGCGTCGAATCTGACATAAGGATTCTCATCCTTTAATAACATTTCTTTTAACACAGGAACTGCCTGTTTGTTTCTGATCATTTTGAGCGCCAGAATAATTTCTCTCTTCAGTTCTGAATCTGCCGTTTCTAAACGTTTAATAAGTGGCTCCACTGCGTTTTTATTCTTGGTAAGACCCAATGCCCACACGATATTCTTTTGAACTGTAGTGGCAGGGAGCAGGTTTTCTTTATCTTGTTTGTCCTCTTTTCCAGAGAGAAAAGGTATTTTTATATTAGGGAGAAATCGTATTAGGGGTTTCTTGTAATCCAGGCGCTTTACAAGAGTGGGGACTGCTAGACCTGCCGGTAAAGTACTAAACACCAATGCGGCAATTCTCGACTGATTGGGGGGGCCTTGTGTTATCGTATCAATCAGTGCGCCTATTTGCTCTGCGTTTCCTTCAATATTCGTTTCCAATCTTTTTCTTTGGTCTCTTTTTTCCGGCTCATTTTTAGTCCTGAAATGCATAAGATCGACTGCCACACTTGGATAATCTGTCAAAATGATATCAACGCCTTGAAACATTTTTTCCTTCATTTTGTCTCTATCGTCTGTGTCAAACAGTCTGGTTCCCACGTGATTATGTCTTTCGTGGATAATGTCTATTGCATCATTTGTCGCTTCATCAGGAGGTAAAAATTCTATCTCTGCTCCTTTAACATCCATGTCCTTGTCGCGGAGAGATTGTAATCTGCCGCCGAAATAGACGTGGTTTATCATATCGAATTCTTCAATAAGAGACAGCGTATTCTGTTCAATACCGTGTTCCTTTACGTTTATAATGAGTTTCATGTTTCTATCTTTGGCAAATTGTAGGACTTCTGAAAGAAGCGGTACTCTTTCATCGGCAAACTCCTTACTCTTCCAGGAACCGGCATCATACAATTTAATTTCCTCATATGTTAATTGGTTGACGTAGCCTTTGCCATCAGTTGTTCGATCAATTGTATCATCGTGCATTAGAATTAATTTACCATCGTTTGTTTTTCTTACATCCACCTCTAATCCCCTGATACCTATATCGGCTGTCTGCTCGAATGCCGCAAGAGTGTTTTCAGGTGTGTTTTCTAATGACCCGTGCCGTGCTATAATCACAATGTCACGGGACAGTTCCACGGAAATAGCAACTCTTGTAGGTACTAAGAAAATTACTAAAATTATGTAAGTTAATTTGCTGTATCGGAATCTCAAAATTTTCTAGCCTGTATTTAATGAAACCTCAAATTTCGCAGATTATTCTGATCTTCTTCTCTGTGAAATTTCTCTAATAAGACAAACAATTTAGAATATTTTCATGGGGTAATTATATCATGATCACACAGAGAATATAGAAAAGAATCTTATGATGGTCTCTTTTTCCGTCATATTTATGTATAGGAATTTCAATGTTTGTGGTAGGAGCCGTTTCCTGACGGCGATCGTCGGTATTTAACCTTAAGAATTCGGCCGCCAACCCGCCCCCGCCAGAATGATTGTCGCCCGCCCGTGCCGGTACGGACGGGGGCTGGCGAACGTACTGTTCGGTACGGGCGGGCTGGAGTTGGCTCCTGCCTGCATATTTTCGCCGAAGGCTTAACTTGATTCGCATTGCTATGCTCTTACATAGCCTTCAGTGCTCTCACTCTTAGTAGATTTTCCAGTGTGGTCTTCCTTCCCAATGTACCCTCTTTGTATTTATGTCAAAATAAATCTTTTTAGAAAAAGTCCGTGACCCTGATCTCCTCAATTCTGCGAGAGGGTTTCCTGTAAGTACTGCTACGTCTTGTATTAAATCCCATTCAAGCAGGGTTCCAAGCCCTTCCGTATTATCGGAACCCGGACTATTAATATAAACATTTCCAAATGCAGTCGCTTTTTTTATCTTGTCCTGGTCATCGAAAAAGACGTCCAGCCTGTCGCAATCAAGCTTGTCCTTCCCTTTTGTAGCCTTAATTGTTTCATAAAAATTTGCGACCTGGTCTCGCCCATTGTAGATCATCTCTTTGTTCCAGTTAATATTGAGGTACTCTGCGTCTTTGCCATCTTTTGCGGAACCGGTTTTGGCCAGAAGATTTCCTTTCCCTTCGGCAAGCATTTTATTTTCAGTTTCTGAGAATGTGATCTTTGGAGCGGATATTTGCTTATCTTCATCAATTACAGTGGCGAGTGAATCATTACCGTACAGCTCTGTATAATTTTTTGCAGATGTCCATATTAGCTTATCGCCACGTGCTTCTCTTGTTGAGTCATCCCTCTTTTCAATTAAGTACACTTCTTTTGTGGCCTCCATCTCTTCCAACGAATCATTTTCACTGTCAAAATGGATTTTAAGCCTTTCGCAGTACAGTTTTGTGCCTTCTTTAGTTACAATAACGTCATTTTCAAAAATTGCCATATTTGTGCTCTGCTCAAAAGACATGCTCCCCTTCCAGTTTATCGTAATGGTATCATAGATTGCCTTTTTATCAGACGATGCAAATATTACTTTAGTTTTTTCGTTTGAATCCTCTCTGCTTTTTTTGTTGCTCTTTAAGTTAACAACGGCTGTTAGTTTCCCGGCAACCGGAACATCCATCCTGCTGTGGACTTGAGAGAACATAATTTTGGGGGCAGTTATTGTTACCTTATCATCGAAAAATTCAGCGACAGGTTCATCTTCCAGTATTGCAATTTTTTCTTCTGAATCCCAGGTAAGTATTTCTCCTTTAGCATTTTTATTGCCATCTGATGCCAACACATTGCCACTTGCTATTGCCTGTTCCATGCTTTCTAATTTAGAGTCAAAAGGTACTGTTAGTTTGTCGGCAAACACAGTAGACTCCCCTCTGGAAATACGTACATTGTCATGAAATGTGGCAAGTTTTGTTTTGTGTTCAAAAACTAACTCACCACTGGCCCGTATAAAAATATTTTCTGTAATATTTCTATTTGCGGCGGCCCCTTTGTCAGAGAATAAAAATATTTCGTCTTTATTGCTTGCTACTTCCATCTGCGGATCGTTCTTTATTACAGCTTTTGCGTCAGATAAACTAATTTCAAATCCATATCCCGTAATTTTCATTTGTTCGCCCAGGACGGTGACCGGGCCGTCTGTATTTACTGTATTACTTTCCGGCGAATATGTAAAATCCTCTGTATGTATTTCAAGGTCTTCTCCCAATCTAGTGATAACACTGCCATAAAGAACTCCCCTGTTAGTTGCCTTGTCAACCTCTCCTGTGTCTGAGGTTATAACAACGCCCTTTGGTTGACGATCATTATCTTCTTTGTCGCTGTCACCTGCAAATTCTATTTCCGGGTTGGTTATTTTGTAGGTTTTGTTATTCAGAAAGATGGTATAGGCGCCCCTTATTACAGAGACTACCTTTCCGTCTTCATCGTAGCTGGGCAAATAAAGGCCGTAAATTTCCTGGGAGGCTTCTCCTGCTTCAGATACTTGAGAGAGTTTCTGCTTTTTCTTAGAGTTTTCGTCAATAATATCTTTTATCATGGGATGTTTCTCTCTCTTGGCATAAGTGGTAAATCTAAACAAGCCTGAGATTGATAAAGCTAAGAACAGCAAACAAATAGTTATAATTCCCAGATAAAAGAACCTTCGTTGTTTTATATTAAAAGTTATCATAATATTGAACTATTTACTTAGACTAAACTAATGACAGATTCCAATCGGCATAGTGCGATGAGGTTGCAACTAGATTTGAAGTGGACTACAGTGCAAGGCGACTAAAGGGTGAGGTGTATATGCTGTTTAGGCCGTTGCCAAACGGTTACCCTCCAAACTTTAGGCGCTTTTCTCTTGTTTCAGTAATATCTTGAGATTATTGTGTTCCACTTGCCCTGTGATTTTAATATTTTTTCTGTTACTTCACGTACGGCCCCATACCCACCCTGGGCTTCAGTTATGTAGGAAACGCTTTCTTTCACTTCTGGGGGAGCCTTAGGTACCGCGACTGAGAAGCCAACTTTTCTTAAGATAGGAAGATCGATAAGATCGTCCCCAATATAACAAATTTCACTGTCCTCTATTTTATGCTTATTAATGATTTGCTCATAAGCATCCAGTTTTTTATGTATGCCAAGGTACACGTCTTCTATGCACAGCTCTTTTGCTCGAAGCTCAACAACTTTGCTGGCTCTACCGCTAATGATTGCTGTCTTTATACCCGCACGGTGCAAATATGTAATTGCGGTGCCGTCTTGTACGTAAAAAGCTTTTGACTCAATCCCGTTTGCATCTAACACTATTTTCCCATCAGTGAGTACACCGTCTACATCCATGATAACTAATTTCACATTATTCAATATATTAAACCCCTTCCCATTGTCTAGACAAAAAAATTGATGTTGATTGCAATTTGAGGTCTTTATAATTATTCATTTCAAAATAGTACTATTCAGGAGGGAAATTTTTGGTTTCTGTATAAGGAATTACCGTTGTCCACTAATTTCTGATCCGAATTGTTTCGGTTAAGTCTTTGTTTTTTTTGAATTTGTTAAAGTGGTTTATTCACATGGGTTATGAGAACTTATAGTCCACCTAAACTGTGGTTATATTATATGTACAAGTAATTTATATTCAAGTTAAACTTTACAAACTTGTAATATATGGTTCCATATATATAAAGTTGTGGAAACGGTGTTTACATGCATCTTTGTTAACAACGCAAACCATCTTTCGCTTTTTTTATGTGACAAGTTTCTGTAGATTTAGTCAATGGCAGATTAAATGGTTTTGGAGTGAAAAAACAGGGTTTTTATTGGGGCGAAAACGTTGTATCGTAGGTGATGTTCTTTGCTTGACATACAATGTGATGCGTGATAGTATGACGAGTTTACTACACAGAATGTATTGGTATGGGTTTTGATCTTAAAGGTATAATACCGTTTGTAATTGCGATATTATATGCACTAACTATTCATGAATTTTTTCACGCTTGGACGGCCAATAAATTGGGTGATCCAACGGCTAAGATGCAAGGACGTCTGACTCTCAATCCGTTAGCGCATCTTGATCCTTTGGGAGTGATATGTTTCATCTTTGCTCACTTCGGATGGGGGAAGCCAGTACCGGTAAATCCCAGCTATTTTAAACATCCCAGGCGAGATGATATGCTCGTTTCCGCAGCAGGGCCTATTTCAAATTTTGTTTCTGCGCTGTTTTTTGGTTTAATTTTTCAGATATTGTATAAGTTTGCCGGGGTTTCATCAGATCTGTTTGAAGTCTTGAAACAGTTAATAATGATCAACCTGATTTTGGCCATCTTTAATTGTATTCCGTTGTTTCCTCTAGATGGTTCACACGTTCTGAAAGGGTTTTTGCCTCGGCGGATGCTTCCCGGCTACGAAAATGTCTGTAGGTATGGCCCATTTATTTTGCTTGGGTTAATTTTGCTGGGTAATTTTGCTCATATACCGATATTATCTTACATAATCTGGCCTCCTACGGTATTCTTTGCGAATTTCTTCATGACCTTTATGCTTAACTGATCAACCGAAATGCAGACAGAATATAAAATAGACCTTGATACATACAATGGTCCACTGGATCTGCTTCTTTATTTAATACGCAGGGAAGAGGTAGATATATACGACATACCAATTACTAAAATTACTGATCAATATATGACCTATCTAAATGAATTGAAAAGTATAGATATCGGGTTGGCGGGAGATTTTCTTGTTATGGCCTCAACATTAATGTATGTAAAATCCCAAACACTTTTACCTCGCAGTGAAGTATTAGATGAGGAAGAGGGGGAAGACCCACGACTGGAACTGGTAAAGCAGCTCCTGGAATATAGAAGATACAAGGAAGCGACGTCAACGATGACTAAATTGTCAGAGGAGATGAGTCAGAGATTTTCCAGGCCAGAGGAGCGGCTGATTGATGACGGAAAAGAAGATGACGAGAAATTGAACCTGGATGAGGTTGATGTATGGAAGCTTGCACAATTTTTCTCAGGTTTTATGAAGCAAACATTGGGGGATGTTATTCAAGAAATCGTCTATGACGATACGCCAGTGCACGTTTACATGGATAAGGTTCTAAGTAGATTGGTTGATACAGATACATTTTCACTTAATGAGTTGTTGTATAAGAACCAGGGTAAGGAAGAGCTTATAGGTTTTTTTCTTGCATTGTTAGAGTTAGTGCGACTAAAAAAGATTAAACTTGAGCAGACCAGGGATTTTGATGAAATACGAATAACCACAAATAATGATTTGCTAACATCAAACGGTTTTGAACAGTGAGCGTGTTAGTTTGTACAGAAGAAAATGGAGGTAGTTTTTGATGATTGATAAAGAGTTGTTAGAGGTGCTTGCTTGTCCGCTTTGCAAGACTGAGGTGAAATTTGAAGACGATAAGATTGTGTGTGCAAATTGCGGGAGACGGTATCCGGTAAGGGATGATATTCCCGTAATGTTAATTGACGAAGCGGAGTTGCCACAAGATAAAGATAAAGGAGTGGGTTAATTTCACTTTTGTTTGTAATCAGCATTTCATGCAGTCTATACTGCGCTTAGGCTGGCGTATAATTTATCATATAGGAAATTCAAAATTTAGATTCTTCGCTCGGAATCTAGATTGTAAGTCTCATAATTTATAGAATATTTTTTTTCAAGGAAGTTTGGAGAATAGGTAAATGGATAAGAAAGCGTTAATCGCTTTATTCCTATGTGGAATTGCAATGCTTTATTTCTTTAATTCGATGCAGCCGGCTGAACAGTCAGATGAAAAAGGGCCGGAGGAAGTTGTAGAAGAAACTTTTGAGCAGGGAGAGTTTGAGGATGAAATAGATACTGGAGTTGAGGTACATGGCAGAACAGTTGAAAAAATTGTTCAAGATGATACCGAATTGCAGGATTATATATTGATACAAAACGATGTAATGAGATCAGTATGGACAAATGAAGGGGCCGCGCTCAAGTCTGTAATGTTGCCAAAATTTCAAAATCCTGAAAAAACAGATATATTAGAATTGTTGAAGTCATCTATGCCGGATTCTCGACCATTAAGTGTTGAGTTAATGGATGATAAAAGCTATCAATCAAAAACCCGTAGATACAAGGTTATTGAGAGAGGGCCTGACAGGGTCGTCTTTGCTACACTGCTAGAGAATGGAATTCAAATCATAAAGGACATATCTTTAAAAAGTGGAAATTATTATTTTGATGTGGCGATCACCTTGCAGAACACTACTGAGTCTGGGATTCGTGCATCATATTCAATAACGGCTGCCAATGGTATCTATCCTGAGATAAACAAAGTTTCCGGCCTTGCGTCGGTAGTCGGTATAGAGGTAGGCAATGGGGGCAGGTCGAAGACGAAGATTGCACATGCTGCTATTAAGGATATGCCGTATAAAAATGAATCAGTTGGTATTGCATTCGCCGGTTCTACTAACAAATACTTTACAGTCGCTTTAAAGCCTTTGGCCGGCTGCAGAATAGTGGCTGCGACATCTGAGCTATTTAATAACCTTGACCCTATCTACAAAGATAGTAAAACAAGTGATTTTAATGTAGAGCTTCATACTACAAAAATCGCGATACCTCCGCACGGAGAAAAGCGAAATGATTATGCTTTCTATCTTGGGCCTAAGGAGACAAAGGCGTTAAATCAATGCGAAGGCCTTTTGTCGATTTTAGATTATGATTATGGAATGATGAAGTCCATATGTAAGGTACTTGTGAAAATACTGAATACTGCATATGGAACTATTCCAAATTATGGGGTTGCTATACTCCTGCTGACCTTTTTGGTAAAACTGGTACTTTTTCCTTTAACGAGAAAAAGCCAGATGTCGATGGTCAGGATGCAGCAATTACAACCTCTTATTGCCAAGTTAAAAGTTAAACATAAAGGTGATAAGGGGAAGATGGGTCAGGAGCAGATGAAGTTGTTTAAGGAGCATGGTGTGAATCCTATGAGTGGCTGTTTTCCCATGATGCTTCAAATGCCCGTATTCTTTGCTTTGTTCAGGACACTCCAATCCTCTTTTGAGATGAGGCAGGCACCTTTCGTGTCATGGATTGGTGATCTATCGGCACCTGACCAATTATTTCAATTACCATTTACCTTACCGGTTATTGGAGAATGGTTTAATCTTTTACCGATTTTAATGGGTGTTGCGTCATTTGTACAAATGAAACTAACGCCAAAGAACACCGCAGGAGATGACCCTCAGGCAAAGATGCAGCAGAGAATGATGCAGATGATGCCGCTCTTATTTCCTATAATGCTTTATAACTTTGCTTCAGGGTTGGCTCTTTACTGGACAACAAGTACGATTATCAGTATAGGCGAACAGGTACTAATCAGAAGAAGCGTTAAAAAGCTTGACATCTATTATAAAGGGAAAAGAGTAATCGAGGCAAAGGCAAATGTAAAAAAATAGCCGTTTTCAGAAGTTTGTCAGCGTCATCCGGTCAGGTTTTTGCTGGTAACACGTAGGGCAATCCTTTAGGTTTGCTTTCGTGCATAAATGGCAAGGCTAAAGCCTCGCCCTACGTCTCTGCTGACAATTCGGGTATAAAAAACCGTACTCGCAAAAACCTAACCGGACGCTACTGGAAGTTTGTAAACTAACAGTAGTTTTTTACACCTCCTTTGTTTAAGGAGGATTGAGGGTAAGTTTCCATGGGTAAGAGGCTGTGACTCCTTCTGTTGATGTGATATAGCCGGTGTCCGGTAGTTGGTTAACAAATGTTGTTTAGTTTGATCGATGTTCATTATTTGATATTGTTCAATATTATGAGTGTCCGTGCTCGAATCTAGACGGGGACATTATATTGGTATTAGTGGTTATGGCACTTTAAGCGCCTGGACGGAAATCATGTCTTTTGGTCTCAACGACTGTATATTAGCAATCTCTACACCTTCCGGCCAGTCTTTAAGGGCTATCATCAGGCTTAGTGGCAGAGATGTTTTAAATTGTTTAAAGAGTCTCTTCGTGCCTGATGCTACCAAAGAGTTTGTATGTGAGAGCGGTTTTCGCTCCTCTAGTGTCAACCTCTACCTGAAGAAGGAAAAGATTAGCGTTCCTGCCTCTATTTATATTATGAAGTCTCCCAATTCATATACGAGGGAAGATATTGTAGAAATTCATACCTTTGGTTCACCTCCGCTACTTGAGATGCTCATGGAGGCACTGCTCTCGTTGGAAAAAGAGAGCTATGGAACAGAAAGCAATGGAGAGGTTTCAAGAAGCATCCGGATCGCAGAGCCGGGAGAGTTTACTAAAAGGGCATTCTTGAATGGAAGAATAAGCCTTGCCGAGGCGGAATCGGTAATGCACATAATACGTTCCCAAACAGATTCAGAGTTGTTAATGTCTGTTGCTAACTTGAAAGGTAAGCTGACAGAGTTGATGCATAGCATACAAGGGGAGTTAATGGATCTCTGCGCCAGGATAGAGGTCGCTGTCGATTTCTACGATCAGGACATTGAATTAATCTCGTTTGACGAAACCAAGAAAGAGCTTGGGCATATAAGAGAGAGATTGTGCATGGTAAGTGCGGATGGGCACAAACCAATAATTTCTCATTATGGCGTAAAAACGGTACTATTTGGCTGGCCTAACGCAGGTAAATCAAGCCTGTTTAACAAGTTATTGGATCGTTCAAAAGCGATAGTGACACCGATTCGCGGCACAACCAGGGATACGTTAGAATCTGATATGGTTTTAGAAGGAATAAAACTCCGAGTGAAAGATACTGCGGGGGTTACGTATGATGAGGGCGGATTGTCGTCTCTAATTGCACAGAGAACATATGACTCACTGGACGATGCACAGCTTGTGTTATTTGTTATAGACGGTTCTGCAGCACTCTGTCGTCAGCAGATAGAGCTTTTTGAGTCTATAACCACGAGGAATAAGATAGTAGTAATTAATAAAACTGATCTTAGGCAAAGTGTTTGCTATGAAACTCTTTCCTCACAGATGAAGGATTTTCCGGTGGTTAATACATCTATTCTTACTGGTGAGGGCTTGGATACACTAAAGAATACAATAGTTTCTGAAATTCTAGAAAGTAGCATAGATATTTCTTCGTCTAACATCGTTTTTACTATGAGGCAGAAAGTAGTAATCTGCAAAGCTCTTAAGATTATAGAGCAAATATTAAATTTGCCGACTGAGGGTGTTGGTCATGAGCTTGTAGCAATTGATCTGAGAAGGGCTGTAGACGCTATAGGTGAGGTAACTGGAGAGGTTGTAACGGATGATATTTTAGACATAGTTTTTTCGTCATTTTGTATCGGAAAATAAAAAATATTGATTACTATAATTCTGCTTGACATTATATATGTTGTATGGTAGCGTACCCAACATCATAGATGTTGATGTTGTGGTGCCACTTTTAGTGTTTGTAATATTTTTTATACTATGCAATTATGAAGTGCTTATTTTGTAAGGCTGACGACGACAAAGTTATTAACTCAAGAGCCTCAACTGACGGGTTGAGCGTAAAACGGAGGAGAGAGTGCTTGAATTGCGGCAGGCGGTCTACAACTTACGAGAGGGTCGAAGAGAGCCCTGTAAGGGTGATAAAAAAGGACGGTAGCAGGATTAATTTTGATCGCAATAAGATATTATCAGGATTACTCAAAGCGTGTGAAAAGAGACCCGTGTCAACTGATATACTGGAGACCATTGTATCAGAAATAGAAAGTGTGATATACGATAAGTTTGAGAGGGAGGTTGAAACGACGTCTATTGGTGAGCTTGTTATGCAGCATCTCAGGATTTTGGATAAGGTTGCTTATGTCAGGTTTGCATCGGTCTATAGAGAATTTAAAGATATAAACGAATTTATTAACGAGCTGAAACCTTTGATGCCTTCAACAAAAAAAATAAAACAGAAAAAAACAAGTAAAATGGGGGGGTAACAGTAAAATGGCAGTTGAAACAGTCCAAAAACGTGATGGTAGAATGGTAGCATTTGATGAGAGCAAGATAGCAGATGCTATTTTTAAAGCGGCAAAAGCTGTTGGTGGTGCAGACCGGTCTATTGCAACAGAGCTTGCAAATGTTGTTACCCATTTTCTACAAAAAAGATTTGAAGAAAATATTCCAGGTATTGAGGATGTTCAGGATTTGGTTGAGGAGGTTTTAATTAAAAATGGACATGCAAAGACGGCAAAAGCTTACATTTTATATAGAGAAGAC
>JAIQZR010000042.1 GCA_021777035.1 Candidatus Scalindua sp.
TTTTGATGTCAAAGAACCTTTGGCCAGGACAAAACCTGCCTGACCGCTTGGGCTGAGGTGATAAAGGAAGTGTTGTATCCACGCATAATTAGCATTCCCTGTTGGCGGAACTCCGTATTTCCACCTTCCGTCTTTACGGAGGAGATCACCGCTCCAGTCACTGTCATTAAAGTGAGGATTGGCGATAACATAGTCAGCCTTTAAGTCCTTGTGGCTGTCGTTTAAAAAAGAGCCTTCGTTGTTCCATTTTACCTGTGAACTGTCTATGCCTCTGATAGCAAGGTTCATCTTTGCCAGTCGCCATGTAGTCTGGTTGCTTTCCTGTCCGTATATGGAAATGTCATTAACCTTACCCTGATGATCTGCCACAAACTTTTCAGACTGCACAAACATACCACCCGAACCACAGCAGGGATCAAATACCCTTCCCTTATATGGCTCTAACATTTCCACCAATAACTCAACAACACTTTTTGGGGTATAGAACTGTCCGCCCTTTCTGCCTTCTGCCAGTGCAAATTCACCAAGAAAATATTCAAACACATGACCAAGAACATCAGCGCTTCTGGCCTTGGCATCTCCCAAGGCAATGTTTCCGATAAGGTCAATTAAACCACCAAGGTTTGTTGGGTCAAGATTCCCTCTTGCATACACTTTTGGAAGAACATCACGTAGCGAAGAATTTTCTCGCTCAATCACATCCATTGCATCGTCAACTGTTTTCCCGATTGTAGGTTGTTTTGCATGTGTACGCAGAAAGCTCCATCGAGCAGAAGGTGGAACAAAAAACACAGGTGCTCCATAAAGGTCAGATAGGTATTCATCTCTATCTTCAGGGTCAGCTCCTTGTGAGACATCTTGTTGGATTAGAGCATAACGTTCTTCAAAAGCATCGGATATATACTTCAGGAAAATCAAACCCATAACAATATGCTTGTATTCAGCAGCATCAATATTTTTCCTGAGTTTATCCGCCACCTTCCAAAGCTGCTTTTCAATCGGTTCTTCGGCATTATTGTTCTTTTTGGTTTTTGCCATTTATTTTCCCAAGTATTAATCTACTTTTAGACCATCAAGGATATCGATTGCTAGTCCTGTTTCTTGACTATCTGTTCGTTATGTATAGTTAATGCATACAAATTCTTCTACAGTTTCTGTATAGTAACGAATTTTATAGTATATCTGGATTGTTTCAAGTGTATTCTTTATAGTCACATAGCTGTATAGTATCTTCTGTGCAAAGTCGGGTCACTCTTTTTTTGATGGGAGAAATGCTTAATATAAAAATCGCTCAATTTGTGATTAATGTTTCCGGCGGAAACTAGTTTGCATTTTATAACTAAATATTATTTTTCTATGTTATATTTATCAACATGCTCAGAGGTATTTAATTCTAAATACAAGAAATGGGGGATTAATGAGGAATACAATCATAAAGAAGAGCCAATCAGGAAAATTCTTTTGGTGGGCACAAATAGCACCAATGGAGGTATTAACACGCAAATTCCGTAATCAATCACCTAAAATTAATGATTCGTTTCATATGTTAAGAGATAGCACAGCATGTCTACTTACTTCCGAATAAATCATCTAAAAACTTATTTTTATCAAGTTCGGATTGCCACTTTTGATGCCTTTTCACAGATTCTATTTTCTTCTAGGGAGGAAACGATATAACCTACTCGTCTCTATCGGCCCTAATTTTTCCATTAAAATATCAACATCTTGTTTCAGCAATTTTTCGTCTTCCATTTAGGCACGTTTTGAATTATCCCAAAGCGTTTCTGGTGCTATATCAATGTTTCCTGGCCATACAACAGTACCATATGCAACCGTTGCTTTCATAAATAAAGGCAAATGTTTAAGCTTAGTAAACGGTTTTTTTTCTAAATATGGATTCATATCAAACAATCGTTTTTCATGATTTTCGAAAACAATCAGTAGCGTATTATCCTTTTGCGGCTCAACACTGATAACATCCAATAACATTTCCATAAAATCCTCCAAAATTATTGTAAAGGGGCAATGCGAAAAGGTTCTTCTCCAGTTGCCGCTAATTCCCAGTCAGCCATAAGTTCATCTTTGTGTATATCAATCCACGCCAAAACCATTCGTAGTTGTTTTGGAGGAAATTTTCCCGCAAGCACAGTTCCGTCTTCGATAGAAATTGAGGCTTTCTTCCCTTAATAACGAACATGAATATGCGGTTTATTATGCCGCCCAGTATCTTCGTAGTAAATTGCTACCACTATACCATAAAACATTGATATTACTGGCATTTTACAACTCCTTACTTTTTTTATCTAATATAGAGGGGAAATCCATTTTTTATATATTTTTAATTCCTTTTTCTTATCGTCTAATTCTTTTCATACCACTTCTGTAATTGTAAAATGAATGGCATGCACCAATCTTTTTTATAGATTCTATATAGTAACGGATTCTAATAGCATAGCTTAATTGTTTCAAGTGTATTCTCTATCGTTACATAGTTGTATAATATCTTTTATTTAAAGTTGTCCTGATCTGTTAATCATAAGGGGGGCTATTTGCTTACAAAGAGATGTCTATCTTTTTTTGGATTGGGTAGAGCGCTTAATAAAAAAATTGCTTAATTTATAATTTTCTTTATCAGCGGAAGCATACCTTTTATTTACTTCTGATATACTCTTGAATATTAAATTTATTCAATGAATTTTAATAATTGTTAGTCAAGAAAACGATAGCTTTTATCCTTTGTTTATTTAAACTATAACTAAAAATGACAAATTTACTTGTCTGCCCATTGAGAAAATAATCACCTTGTTTGTGAGTGATTACATTTTTCAATGGGCTTTCTTGTTGCGCAGAATTTATGTATCCAACTATCCAATCATTAAGGTTTACGCTTTTCTCAAATCTATTCACACTCACATTGACATTTTCTCTAAGAGCATCACCTTTACCTTTAAGAGGTTCTAAGGCTATCACAGACGATTCTAGATATCCCTCTTTTCTTTCCCATGATGTTGGCAGCGAAATAGAGTAACAATCGCTCTGATTATAGTATTTCTCTAAGGGAATTTTGGCGTTTTCTCCAAGCTCTCCCTCTGTAGCAAATGAAAATTCCTCTCCAAACGGGAGCTCAATCCCCTCAGAAATCTTATAGGCCAAGTCAACAGGTATAGAGTCTCCGTATCTCTCACGAAAATCTTGCTTCATTTTATCAATTGCAAAAAAGTATTCTTTAGGATTATTACCATCGTAAGACGTCTTTAGTTCATCAAGACTTTCAAGTATTGTTTCAGTGGAAATCGTTTCACCTTTTTTTGATAGTTCGTCTATTCTTCCTTGCTTCTTTTTGTTTAGCTCATCAATTTCTTTATTTAGTAAGCGCTGCATCAGTTTAAGTTGATCTACCGTGAACTCTTTGACGGGTTTCTTACGAGCAGACCCAAATATACGCTTGAACATATCTGCTTTCTCCTAACTTAATTAGTGTCTAAAGACCCTCTTGGCCAAAGTTCTGTACAAAAGCTAAATAGGATTAACGGAAACAAGAATCCTTCAATCCAAAATATTAGTAATAAAATAACACCGGCAACAGAACCAAAAACAAAACCAATCCATAGTACCTCAAGCCAGATAGTGCCTACAATTACGATAATGTTCCATAACAACCTAAATGGCAAAAGTAAGATATTGTCTATATATACCTTTCGTGCTTCCATCCTACTCTTTGTTTCTATGCGAAGCGCCTTACTTATATCAATACCACAGTTTTTGCAGGTGATTTGTGGAGATGTAACCAACTGTGAACAGTTTGGGCATAAGACTGTCGATGCCCCCATAGTATCCTTTAAATATGATTCTCTTATATAATGTTGTTCTTTCCATCCAGATTCCCATGCAAAAAAAAGACGTTTATCCGATTGCAAGGAAGAATGCGGGTTATCTAAGAGGCTAAGCCCATTAGAATAAGCTGTTTTCCCTTTAGAATAAGCACTCTCTTTAAGAAGGTCAAAATATGTCATTTTGCACGTTTAATTTTGATGTGTGGACAACTGATGCTGGAAGCAACACAAATGATATGATTAAGACATGTCTCAAGTACTTTCATATATTAGCTATCCATCATAAATGATTAGAACAATATGAAAATGGTTGTGAAGCGTAGATTATAAACTTACGGGTTTATAAAACAAGTGTTTTTTGGGGATGTAACCACCTAGTTACGCTTTAAATGTGACCGGTTTTTAAGAGGAATGACAACAAACTAGCTTCAGTCAATATTGTTGGCAGTTTTATAAAAGGTCTAACGTACATATGGTCAAAAGAACGGGGCAAATCTCCCCTTGACTACATTAGGACAAATACTCTTAGATTGCCAAGTAACCAAATCAAAACAGGAAGTAAATCAACCTCCCCATTCTGGCCTTAAACCTAAGTAAACCTATTACTTGCGCAACAAGCAAGTATCCTCCCCCTTGTTTGAATAGATTCTTTATGTAGCCTTCTGCAAAGCAATTTTGCTTTTTGCTTCTTTTTTAGCTTTTTTTGGAATATCCTCTGCCGGTGGTGATATATGGATGGTGCCTTTAGGTTTCTCGGCACTTTCATGAATATTAAGTTTAGACGCACTATCAAGAACCATTTTTACTACGTTATATATAGTTTCGATATGAAAGTCAAAGGCCCCCTCATTCATAGGCTTATCTTTTCCTGCTAACTGTCGCAAATTAGTTAAGCAATCTTTTATTTTGAGAAAATGATGTTTAATTAATTCAACGGTTTTTATATTTCTTCTTCTATAACCTATCTCTAACTGTAAATCTAATGCGTTCCCATATTCTAATAGATCTTTTATGGTAATCTCTTCATCAAATGAATTTTCGATCTTAGATATTCTACTTTGAGAACACTTAATTTTTTTTGCTAATTGTCCTTGCGTTAGATTACGTTCACATCTCGATGAAAATAAATATTTTGAAAGCGTTTTGTTCTTTATTTCA
>JAIQZR010000043.1 GCA_021777035.1 Candidatus Scalindua sp.
CCCTTTTATGTAACCGTAATATCCTCTCGATATGTTTAAAGAAGCACTCCCATGTAAGGAGCTTGGTTGTCGGACCAATTATAGCCAAAAACTTCTGGTTTTCGAAAAAATACATCCTTAGAATACTATGAAATAAAACTATAAATGGCTAATTTTATTAGAGTTAACTTTGTTTGAGCTTAGGATTTTATCTTTTATTTCGGTTACATATTTCGAAAACCTGATCTGCTTGGCTATAATACCTCCAGGAAGCCCCCAAAAGGGAAAAACTTCGAGGAGGCTTATACATGAAAGATTGGAGAAGTTTAGCACATACGAAATGGGATTGCAAGTATCACATGGTGCTTATACCCAAATATAGACATAAAGTATTTTTTGCTAAGAGTCGTAAACGGGTAGGAGAAATATTAAGAGAGTTGTGTTGATATAAAGGTATTGAATTATTGGAGGGTAATGCACAGCCAGATCATATACATATATGTGTTTCTATTCCTCCAAAGTACAGTGTGGCTATGATAGTTGGATACTTGAAGGGTAAAAGTGCAATACGGATTCACAGAGAATTGTTAAAGCGTAAACGAGGTTTTACTAATCTTCACTTTTGAATCAGAGGATACTGTGTGAGTACAGTTGGATTAGATGAAGAAAAGGTAAGAAAGTATATCCGTGAACAAGAAAAGATGGATCAAGGCCAACAAGGTCAGCAGTATTTCGAAATTAACAATGAATTCTGAATTAACCTAATACCCCCTTTTAGGGGGTTTTCTCTAGCCCCCGGCTATGCCGGTGGTCGTTGACTATTTAGTGTCTATACAAATATACTTCTTTTTTTTAAATACAAACAACAACATAACATTTAATGGCTATTAAATGTTATGTACTATCGACATATACACTGAATAATGATTATGTTCTATCAGCAGAGAAGTATTCAATTATGGTCTTGGGTTTTCAATTTTGTATGGATTGCAGTAATAGGTGCATTTACGCTCTTGACTGTTGGTTGCGCGGTTCATTACTACGAAGAGGATACCGGGATCGAACATATATGGGGGATTGGCCATATGAAGATGAAAGCTTCCAAACCAAATGAAGGGCTTCAAGCAGTGATCCATGGTACTAGCGTTGTTGGAGCATCGATTGGGAAAGCGGATAAACATGGATACCTTACCATAGGATGGCAGCGCCTGGAATTTATCGATATTTTAAAAGAAAGTACTTCGATACGCCTTGAATGGCCTGATAATACTTTCGCAAATGTTCGTATAGGATCCAAATTTCCTTTAGATACTCCTAGCTCAAAAGGAGTACGAACAAAGGATTTAACAAAAAAAACTAATCTTAAGGAGGAGAAAAAAAAATGAGAAAATTTGGTTTAATGTATTTGCTGATTACAATATCCTGTTTCTTTTGTCTTACCGGTTGTGGTACAGGTTACAACCGTACCCTTTTTGTTACTAGAACTAACGTTGGATTCGATGCCTCAACTACCCCACCAACACTTGAGTTAGATATTGGCCGACAGGAAGGAGTAGTAGCTCCGCAATTTGAGAACGGAAAAAAACTTCCTGTTTTAGCAAGTTTCAGGTTTACAAATAGCGGTTTTTTTGCTCCAAATCTTGGATCGGCTTTTGCCACAGGAGATGCTGCTAATACTTTGGCTGCTCTTTATAAAGAGGAAACACCATATCCTGCTGGTTGGGAGACGCGAGTCAATTCTGTAAACGGTGTATCTGATAATGGTAGACCTGCTAAGTTTCCTGGCGATAGTACAGTAGTGCTAGATAACAAACCAGAAATATTACCGTGGATACCAAATTTTTTAGGATGGTTCAAACCAAAATTCCAGAAGCAAGAGGTTCGACCTGTCTTCTTTGGTACAGACACCTCACTTGGTTTAAAAATAGCATGGTCGGGTATGACCGGGCAGTTTCCTGACTCTGCAAGACTGGGATACAACCGGAAAGAATTAGCGCTCGTTCCAATTTCACTTGAAGAGAAAAACGTAAGCGGAACAAAAAAATACAACATGAAAATGTCATCCTTGCTCGCAACTGTTGATTCTGACGTGTCAGAATCTGAAATAGATGGGAATGTACCTGATGCTGAGCTTGAACATATCCAATATTTCGCTACAGGTAATGCCGCTACATTACTGGCTCTTCAAAAGGATGTACGAAAGGCCATGTTAAGCCGATTGGATCCATATGGCGAGAAATTTGCTTCTCATTTGGATGATGAAAGTAAGCAAGTTGCTTTCATCCTTCTAAATCCAATTTACAACACCCTTCGTGAAGAGTTAGAAAATGATCAGAATGCACAGCGTCTGGCAGATGCTATGGACACACTTATACCCTCTGATCTCACAATCAGATTCAAGAAGTATAACTATCGCAGTCCAAATTTGGTCGACACAGGACTCTATCCTACTCCTTCCGGAAGGTATCCGTTTTCCAAAGGTCACAGTTATTATACTAAGCTTGTTAAATCAATTAAAGATTTGGGAAATGCTTTAACTGATGAAAAACTAGCGACATATAATAGTAATGCAATTACTGCCGCAGATAGGGCTAAACTCAAAACAGACTTGAGATCATTAGAAGTGTTGAGGGACAAATTTAAGAAAACTATATCACAATCAAAAAATCAGGAAATACTAAACAAAGCCGTACGTTATTTCTATTTTTGATAAATTATTAATTGATAGGTGGAAAAATAATGCCAGAAATTACATCTACAGATGATTATCAACAAAATGTTATTGCACGAAATAGAGAATTAGGTAATTTACTACTAGGTGCATGGAGTGATGAGACTATTATTAAAATCAGACGTGACCCAGAACCAAGCGGGGAGACAACAGGAACGTGGGTGGCAGAAACCAATTAATGTTATCTGATTATCGGTTCATTTCATCGAGCTTCTGAGGATTTTTCGAGTAATAGTGAGTACGATTGAAATGTTAGGCGCAAGATATTGGTCTATAAGTTCAATAAATGTGATGAGCATAAGTGGTATTTCAACGCTCATGACTTCATTTTTGTAGTCGAAAAGAAGATTATACTATCAATCTATAGTAGTTGCGATTAGGCACTATATTCCTTGGCAATTATAGGACAGCCTGTTGATTAGTGATTATAGCGTCAAGAAATAGGTTTCATTATAAACTTTATGAGTAGGTAATATTTCTGTTTGTCGCAATTACACTTGGTTAACAATCGTCTTGGTAAAGGAACAAGGCTTTAATTTATTTTATTGTGAGGAGGGTCAAGATATTATGAAATTAATCTCAGGTTGTATTGAAAGAAAGTGTATTTCTATAATCGGATTGATGTTTTCTGCGTTTATCTTTCTTCCATCTTTAACTGTACTGGGAGAAAATGTTGGCACTGACACTACATCCCTTATTGGATCAAATGAAATTCCAGCAAACGTTCGCATGAAAGTGGTCATTGTGACGACTTGTTTCATCATATGTGCTTTTATAGGAATATTGATTCTTGGGTGGCTAAAAGATCGAAATCTCGATAAGGGCGAGATGAGGAGAGCTATCGCAGGGACATTTGTTATAGGTTTTACTATATTAATGATTTTATGTCTTAGTTTTAATATTTATCAAAAAGAAGTGATTATTGCATATATAGAACTTGTTGGTATTGTTATTGGGTTTTACTTTGGCGCTAAGACTGCCGCAGAAAAGAAAGCAGAAGCATTGGCGAAGATAGATATCGAAAATATTAGATTACCTGATGCGAGGAAGGTTGCTATCACTGTGAGGAACGGAGGGGATACTACAATAACAGTGGATAAGATTTACATTAACGAAGAGGTCTTTGAAAAAATTGTTAAAGTTGGGCCACAAAAATCTCAAGAAATTGAGCTAGCTCTATCCGACGAACTGAAACCAGGATATAGGATTAAAATTGCAACTTCAACAGGACTTACAAGTGAAATATCGAAATAAAGTGATTTATAGTAAATTTCTTTTTTAAGCTTATTAACAAAAAAACAATAAGATGGGTACAAAATCAGATGAATAAAATGGAAGAATATGGAAAACAAATGAAGAGTGAAGGGGTCTCTCATATATATTTTGTTCATGGTACATGGGCAGGAGACAGCCCTTTAGGGTTTTTGTCAAAAAGCCCGAAGATCCCATTCAATAAGCAATTAAGAAGACTTGTAAAAGTAAATGTTGATAAAATCATGGGTGATTTTGGCAATTATACTGAAGGTTATCGAGAGCTTTTTGAACAATCAATTGGTGGGGAAATACCTTGCGTTCGTATTAATTGGGGTTCTGGAAACTATCATAGCGCAAGAGTAGAAGGAGCGATAACATTGATTAAGGAGATCGCCAAAGGTATCAAAAATTCGTCTGTTAACAAAAGAGTTTTATTGCTCGGTCATAGTCATGCCGGTCAGCTGTTTGCGCTGTTGACAACGTTTCTCGAGGAAGAGGAGTTGTCTTTGATGGAAACAGAAAATGAGGTGTGTAAGATGGAAAAGCTTGTAAACGTTGTTGGACTCGATCAAGACATTTATACTGGTATTGTGCAATTAAAGGATGATTTAAAGAAAATTGATAAAGTATTTATAGATATCGTGACTTTTGGAACTCCTCCACGCTATCAATGGGGAAAACCAAAAACAAAAGGAGATGAAGACAATTATCGATTGTTGAATATTATTAATCATCACCATGAGCCGGTTTCAATATTGGGTTTGTTTAATACAAAAGACGGAGACTACGTGCAGCAATGGGGAGTTGGTGGGACAGACACTTATGATAGTAAAAATAGTGATATAGAAAAAATCATAGGATCGGAGCAATGCTATATTTCAATTGAATCTGTGCTTACAGGAGGAAAAAGGAATATACCGAAATACGGAAAAACACTTCTGATAGACAATGGAGATGAGGGCAAAAAAGCAAAAGAGACGGTTTTAAGGCATGGTTTATACACATGTAAAGAAAAAATGTTATTTAATACCGAGCTCATAACAACTCAATTTTATAAAGGTTGAAGTTGTAAAATATAATAAGAGTGCGCATTCAAAATATCAATTTTAATATGCTATAGAAAGGAGATATATTTTGACTATTTAGTATAAACATTGAGCAGTTAGATAAGTATTTCTAAGCATTAGTTCTTTAATAGTTTGGATAAAATTTATATTTTATTTTGTTCGTGGATTTTAAATTCTTTTTTAAACAGGAGGTGTATAAATGGCTAAATTTATTCAATTAAGTGACCTTCATATCCGTAAAAGTGATGGTAAAGAAGAAAATGGTAATTGTGACAAGATTGTTAAGCATATAATTAATAAATATACTGATAGCAAACCGGTAGTTTTATTGACTGGTGACATTGTAGATGATGGCAGAGAAGAACAATACAAGAATGCGGTTACTATTTTAAAACAGTTGGTTGATAATGAATTTCCTGTATTTGCCGTGCCAGGTAATCATGATTATGGTCCTATGGGGAATATTTACACCGAAAAGTCACAGCAGAATTTCCAAGATTACATATTGTGTGATCTAATTGGTGACCAGAATGCAAAGAAGAGTGGAGTCAAGATGGAAGACTTATATCCCATGGTTAATGTTGTAGATGATGTAATGTTTATCGGGATTGATTCTGTTGTCGGGGCAGAAGATCAGTTTATGCATTTTGCCAGTGGTGAGGTGGGAAGAGGACAGAGGGAGAAGCTCAAAGAAATATTAAAGAATAATGACGGTTCTGGAAAAAAAATTGTAACTTATTTCCACCACCATCCGTTTAACAGACAGTTTGTTATGGAATTAGACGATGCTAAAGAGGTAATGAAGATATTAACCGACAATGTTGATATACTCTGTTTTGGTCATGACCATAAGTCTGAAGTATGGACAAGCATACATAATATTGACTGGATTTTTGCATCAGGAAAATCTACAAGAAGAAATAAGAATTATAAATTTCAGTATAGAGAAGTGACTATTGACGGAGATGATAATAATGTTTCTATGGTAACATTTAAACGAGATTAATAGTTTAGGAACTATGATCTGACCTGGTTAAGGTGTTGGTATAAAAGGAGTAAGCTCTCAAAATTGGTTCTTTATTGGTCTTATATAATACTTTTTAGTATAAGAAAGATGGTTTTAAGAGATTCGCATGTTGCGCGTTCAAATAGAGATTCCGTACAAAATTATGTTTTGCATATAACACACAGGTGCCATAAGAGAGAATATCTATTTGTTTAAAGAACCATATGCTCCTTACAATGCTCATTTAGGTACCGAAAAAGCCCTTTTAAGGGCTGAAAACATGTATTACAGGGATGGAAATATAATGAATTTAATAGGTTAGCTTGGTCATGCCTTGGTGGTGGAAGTAATGGGTACAGAACTCGTTTATGGAAGCATGAACTTCAGAAACTCTCAGATAAAATAGGATTAGATATTTCCGTATGTCACTATCCTCCAGGCACGAGTAAATGGAATAAGATAGAACATCGTATGTTCTGTCATACTAACAGAAAACTGGCGTGGGAAGCCATTGACTAGTCGAGCGGTTATTGTAAATTTGATTGGCAGCATAAAAACCAGAACAGGTTTAAAGATAAAAGCAAAATTAGATTTAAATGAATATCCAACAGGAATTGGAGTTTCAGACGAAGATTATTTGAAAATAAAAATCAAGAAAAATAAGTTTCATGGCGAGTGGAATTATACAATTTTGCCAAGATATTAAGCTATAATTGTTCAAGTTATTTTGCGACAACTCCTTATGCGTGAAAGATTGCAGAGGAATGCACAACATATATTTTCAAGTGGGAGGTAGATGATGGCTGGAGCAAATGAGGGTAAAATGAAAAAAGATGAACATTATACTAATTGTGTAAATGATGTTATTGAAGAAGAGAGAAAACGTATTGGCAAAAATGAAGATAAAGATCTTTGTGGTTTATCGCTGTCCGGTGGCGGTATCCGTTCAGCCGCATTTGGGCTTGGAGTTATGCAGGGTCTTGTTGCAGGTAATGATAAAACCGGTAACGTTCTAGAGGAAATTGACTATCTATCTACCGTTTCTGGCGGAGGGTTTATCGGGTCTTCCCTCACCTGGTTTCTACACAATGGAATCCCTGGTGAGAATAAGATAACTGAAAATACTACAGATAAAGGTATATCTGGTAGAGATGAAATCTGTCCAATTCAGGCTGCAGGTACAAGTAAAGAGAACTTTCCTTTTGGTGAAAAAAATATTGGTGGACGGACGGGAAATAAAAGAAATAAAGTCCTGGACTTCATTCGACAACATTGCAATTATCTTCTGCCTGGTAACGGTTTGGACATGACCTCTCTGTTTGCTGTAGTTACTCGCAGTATGTTTGTCTCACTGTTCGTATATTTTACGTTGCTCACAGTTGTTATGGCTATCCTTTTAAAGGTCTTTGCGTATTGCCCAATGACATCTTTTTGCTGTTCAGATGGGGTCATTATCAAGAGTAAGATGGGAATGTCCTTGATTTGTGGTGCCATTATTCTATTAATTATTCTGGCAATTTCATTTCTTTACTTCTCATTACGAACACGATATCCCAGGCTCGGTTTCTCAATGCGGTATGAGTGGCTCATAAAAGGTCAAAAATTAATCGGTATTGGGTGGAAGTGTGTTTTTGTTTTGCTCATTGTTGGATCAGTGCCTTATGTGTGCAAGTTTTTTTTTGATGGAGGTTTGGGTCAGGTGATTGCGGGTAGCGGGTCAACTCTCTTTGGTATTATTACAGGTTTTCTTAAATTCAGAAAGGACCAAAACCCTAATAAATCTGGTGACAGCATTTTAACGAAAATCTTCATTATGGTGGCAGTATTTGCCTTGATTTATGGACTGGGTATTCTGGCCTATTCATTTGGTGAGCATTTAGATCTCTGGCGTTGCATTATAGGGCTTATGATAATATCTGCCATGTTTGGTATATTTGTAAACCTGAATTATGTGGGACTTCACCGTATGTATCGGGACAGATTGATGGAAACATTTCTTCCTGATTCAGAGCGTGTTGTCGATGGGAAGTGGGGTTCGGCACTTAAGGCTGACAAAGCTTTACTTAGTAATATGTGTAAAGATCAAGCAAATCGTCCTTACCATTTAATTAATACAAACATCGTTCTCGTTGATTCTCCAAATTCCAGGTTTCGTGGTAGGGGTGGTGACAGCTTTATACTTTCTCCTCTTTATTGTGGAAGCGATGCGACTGGTTGGCGTGAAACCAGCAACTATATGACACGTAAGACCCGTGGAGTGACACTCTCCACTGCTATGGCAATTTCAGGAGCGGCTGTAAATCCAAATGCTGGAGTTGGAGGCAGGGGAATAACACGAAACAAATTAGTTTCAACATTGATGTTCCTGTTGAATCTGCGAACAGGGTATTGGGCGCCAAATCCGAACGTAAAGAAACCACGGCCATTTCCACCTAACTTCTTCTTTCCTGGTATTCGTGGAGGCGTATTGGGCACAGGATTAAGTGAAGAAAGACGTCGTATAGAATTAACCGATGGCGGTCATTTTGAAAACCTTGGACTTTATGAACTGGTCAGGCGTAAGTTGTCAGTCATCATTGTTTCAGATGCTGGAGCAGACCCTGACTTTCACTTTGCCGATCTTGCAAATGCAGTAGAACGAGTACGTGTAGACTTCGGCGCGAAGATCAGTTTTTGTGAAAGCGAAAACGGACTTAAAGATATTCTTCCTGATTCTGAGTCAATGTCAGATAGATCTAAGGATGATCTATTCGTTATAAAATACAAACTTGCCAAACAAGGCTTTGCTGTTGGTAATATCTATTATCATGATCATGATCATGATCCTGTGTCTGACAAACCTGATGGAATACTGTTTTATATAAAGACTACATTAATACCAGGTTTACCGACAGACATTTATGGATACAAAAGTTCTAATAAAGATTTTCCTGATCAATCCACTGCTGACCAATTTTTTGATGAGTCACAGTTTGAGGCTTATCGTGAACTGGGATATCAGATAACGAAGAAAATGTTGAAATCTAAAGAAGCAGAGAAAGTGTTTTCTATACCAAGTAAAAAGAGTAAGGATGAAGCTGTGTAATTTAATACATTAGAAATCCAATTAATCCAAGGAGAATAAATATGGCGAAGAGGACAATTAGTAGAAAAACGCAGATGATAAAGATGGAGTGCGGACTTCCTGGTTTCAAAGTCCACAAAAAGATTGCAAACCTGGACGAGTTACAAGGGTTGTCTAAAGAGATACCTGAACGGATAAACTGGGCTGGATCTATCCTTGGCATACCTGATGTATGGAAACTAACGCAAGGGGAAGGCGTAAAGGTGGCAATTCTTGATACCGGTATTGACACGGATCACCAGGATCTTGAAGATGCAATCATTGACACAAAGGATTTTACTAATGATGGCATTGAGGATGATAATGGTCACGGTACGCATTGTGCCGGGATCGTAGGGGCAAGGTTAAATGGTGTCGGCTTTGTTGGTGTTGCGCCAAAAGCCCAACTTATGATTGGTAAGGTATTAGATAATAAGGGCAGCGGTGCATTTTCATGGATTGCTGAGGGTGTATACTGGGCAGTAGATAGCGGTGCTGATGTGATTTCCATGTCGCTTGGAGGGCCAGATTCAGATCCGGAATTGTTTAGAGCTATTCAGTATGCACTGTTTCATGGTGTATATGTCATATGTGCTGCGGGTAACGAAGGTGCACTTTACCAAAATAGCATTGGATATCCAGGTAGATATGGTGGCGTAATTACAGTTGCTTCTCATGATCGCAATGGCAACCCATCCGGATTTTCTTCTAGAGGGGGAGAAGTAGATGTTATGGCTCCTGGTAGTAATATTTGGTCTACATACAAGAGCAATGGATATGCAGAACTCAGTGGTACGTCTATGGCTACTCCATTTGTAGCCGGTTTAGCAGCACTCGTAGCATCTAAGCATATTAGCTCAAGTTCGAATGGTACTCCGTTAGATAACAATGAAGACATGAAATCACATCTGCTGAGGATGGCGACACATCCAGGTTTCCATGATAACAACTCAGGCTATGGCCCTTTGCTACCGTTCAGCTATTTTGAAGGGTAACAACAAGATATAACTATCGCGTAATAGTTGATAGCGTGGACAGGTGTTGTTGAAAAGAGAAATTTGAAGCTAAAGTATTATTATTGATTTACTGGGTTGTCTTATAATATTCTTACCGGCTCTGGTTTTCTCAATGAAAAATAATTAGATAAAATATCAACTTTATAACTCATCAATACAGAACAAGATGAAATTCCATGTAACTGAAGAACCATCTGAGTATGATGTCTAGTATGATGTTACTGATTTTCTTTCCATTTGATAAATGTGTTTATCATTTTGACATAGTCAAGTTTAGCATATGTTTATTGTATCAGCGCGTTAGTTAAAACTATGCACTTTCAGTGCAAGGCTTTCGGCTGCTTTTTTAAGAATTTGTGGCTAGTTGGCAAAATTAGAACGGACACAAAAATTATACGGTTTTTAGTTTTACAGTACGTTTCCCCTCGGAATAATAGGACTTTCAGCCCAGAGTGGTTCAGTTGATCCATACAGTAAAACACCGGTTATCCTGGTATGATCAAATAGGGCGATGTCTGGTAAGGAGAGAAACCCTTTGCTCGTTCAAATGAATGATTCGTACTATTGAATCTTTGACCTGAAGACAGTCATCTTTTTTGAGATGAATCTAATACTGGAATCCTCTCGAAAGAGAGGAGCATGTCCTTGTTCTCACTTATTTGATATTGGGGTCTTATTAATAATTTTTAATCAAACTAAGACGATTTACCTTATATAATTATTGTTATGGAAGAAAAACCAAAAGAAGGTTCGGCACTACCATTTTCAACCATTTTAGTCGCGATGGCCGTAATTGGTGGTATGTGGTTCTATGTAAAACCTCTGAAGGGTACACGTCCTGCCGTAGATACAAATGCTTGTTGTGATGAAAAGATCCAAGCCCGCCTCTGGGAGGATCCTTTTTCTACAGTTAAAAAACATAAAAAGGATACAAATGCCACGTATCGAAGTATATCTAACACTCAAATTCCTGGAAAAATTGCAGAAAAAATTTCAGATAATTGTAAAGTTACTGTGCTGGGAATATCGATGTTCGGAAGTCCCTACGCTGAGGATGCCGAAGGGAGATTACGAAAGCGTTATGCTGCAGTGTCCGCTTTGAATCGATTAGGTTACGCACCGGAAGATTCACAACATATTGATTACTTTGAAAGTGAACTGGTGCAGAGTGATGACACCTATTCAGGATCTGAAGTAATGTACAGATATATTAAGAGGAAACAGAATCATACGTTAACCGTTCCTTTTGAATGGTTTTCTCAAATAAAAAATGACGATGTGGATGCTCCGTCTATTGCTTTGCTATTGTGGTTGAATGACGATAAGTTTCAGTCGAAACCATTAAAAAAGTTATCTTATTTGATTGGAGAGATAAAAAATGGAGTGTTAGAAGAAATCAAAAAAACACCTGAAAATGATCTGACAAGTATTGAAAACATTGAATTTAAAATTATGGGACCAGCTGGCTCTACTAATTTAGTTGCCATGATGGAAGAAGTTAGTGGGCAGAATTATGAGTGTGAAACTTGCAAAGTAGGCACAGAGTGCCGATGTTATAGCAATGTTCAAATCTATTCTCCTTTTGCTACGGCGGATAGACAATTGTTGTTTAAGGAAGTCTTGGCTAATAAGGAAGTATATGAACAATATAAAGACGATAATGTCTCTTCTTACATTAATAGTAAAAGTGGAGGCAAAATAAAACTTATACGTACAATTAGAAGTGACAAAGATTTATGTGATAGCTTGATAAAAGAACTAGAACTACGTAAGATCGATCCGGCTAAGGATCTAAAACATCACGTAGCCCTTATTTCTGAATGGGATACTTTCTACGGCAGATCTTTACCTAAAGCGTTCATTAAATCATTAATAGAGCCTGACAACGGAACTACACGCCCAGAACTAGAGAAGCAATTACATCGGTTCAGTTACCTTCGCGGTATTGATGGTCAATTGCCTGGAGAATTACAATTGAAATTGGACAGACGGACGGAAGGAGAGGAAGCAAAAACGGAAAAGGAGTTGAATGCTAAAAGCTTCATGCATAGGCCGGTAGGAAGAAGTCAGTTTGATTATCTGTTACGCCTAACTCACCAAATAAGTCAATTAAAAAGTGACTTGATTAAAAAAGGAGAGAGGTTAAAGGCTATCGGTGTACTTGGTAGTGATGTGTATGACAAGCTTCTTATATTACAGGCAATGAGACGGCATTTTCCAGAAGTGATATTTTTTACTACTGATCTTGATGCCAGATTATTGCATCCGGATGAATTCAAGTGGTCAAGAAATCTTATTGTTGCATCTAATTTTGGCCTTAAGTTACATGAGTATATCCAAGGTGCGATACCAGCATTCAGGGATAATTATCAGACTTCATTATTTTTTTCTACTATTTTGGCGTTAAAAGCATCAGATAAAGTATTTATTAAAGATGCAAGTCCGCAACAGTACTGCATCCTGCAAACGTTACAACCTCGAATGTTTGAAATTGGACGTGGAGGTGCATTTGACTTGACTGATAATATACAAAATAATGGTAATAAAATATCTATTAGTCTGGAGATAGATGGTCAGAAAAGAGATATAAAATTAGAACCTTCAACATTGTATCCGGAGTCTGACTTAGCTGCGGTATTTGATTCTCTTGACAACATTAAAGGTAAGTATACATATAGAGTAGGGATCATCCTTGTTCTGATTATTGTGTTAATTTATGTGTCCAATGATAATGCAAAAAAGAGATTTTCTGGATTTATTGCTGATAAAAGCATATTGACTATGAGAATTTTATTATTATTTTTCATTATCTACTTTGCAGATATTGCCTATAGCGCTTGCGAAAGCTCTTTTACGAAAGAACCTTTTTCGGTTTTTAGTGGTATAAGTATCTGGCCAACTGAGATCTTGAGATTGTTATCCGGTATTCTTTCTATCTGTTTTTTGTTTTACGTATGGGGGGAGATAAGATCCACTGATGAGGGAGTTACGAAAAAATATGGCCTTTATGAATCAGGCGGTGGATCAGTCAAGCATTCAATAATTGCTCAAATGTTTCCTTACTATTGGAAGATAGATGATAGTGAGGACAAGAAATGTGCGGCTTGTTTTGGTAATTTATGGAAAGAATATTTAAGTCTGGGATCATTTGACAAAAGAATAAGACGCTCGGTAATATATACAATCGTCTTTATGCTTTTTGGGGTGTTTATAATAAGAACATTAGAGTCCTTCGGTTATGGTTTGTTTGTCCCTGCAAGAGGAGATTTCAGCTTTTGTGTTGATTTTGTAGTGCTTAAATGTATTTCTGTCCCCTGTATGCTTCTTCTGACATTTTTCATTGTAGACCATCATAAATTATTTCGTAGGCTAATCGAGCTTAGTGCAGAAGAGGAAAAAGTGTGCTTACCAAAAGTCGGTATAAAATATAGAGAGCACGCTTATCAAAAAACATTATTGCTGGCAGACTATACAGAACGGACAAAATGGCTTGATTTATTTTCATTCATCGTATTATTTCTAATGATTGTTGCAAGGAGTCGTTATTTTGATAATTGGAATATGAGCATTGGCCTATTAATCGTTTTTGTGACTCTTGGTATGTTTTCATTTGCCTGTTCAATAGTATTGCATAAGGAGATTAAGAGATATAAAAATGGTATAGTTGCTGAATTAAGAGATGAGATTATCTGTTTGCATACAAAAAGTTTGAAAGTACACGATGGAGTTTATGAAAACGTAGATTTTGAGATGGAGCAGATCAGGTATACTATTGATTCAATCGAGTCTATTCGGAAAGGTGCATTCAGACCACTCATTCAACATCCTCTATTTCAAACGGCCTTACTTCCTTTTGGGAGTGCTGGTAGCCTATTGATTTTGAACTTTTTCACTTAAATGAGTTGTGAATAAACATATTGTTTTTTGTCAAAGTAGAGATAGAAAACTAGTATAAGAATTACTTGGGTTGCTCTCGTTGATTTGTTAAAAATCGTCAACTTTATCCGAATTTGACGATATTGAAAGTAAGGCGGGCGGGGAAGC
This sequence comes from Candidatus Scalindua sp., assembly GCA_021777035.1. Taxonomy (GTDB): domain Bacteria; phylum Planctomycetota; class Brocadiia; order Brocadiales; family Scalinduaceae; genus Scalindua. The sequence goes on from JAIQZR010000043.1 coordinate 14,201, forward strand.
AAATACTGGTGAATGTCCTTAAACAGTAGTAATGAAATAAACCGTACAATGAATGGGGTCTGTGTTCCTGAAAAAATACAGCGTAATATAAACATGTAAAATATCGATTTGTACTAAACTAGTGCAGGTGTCTTTCTGTTTTTGTCATACTCTTGACTATTGCGTCAAATGAGGGCGTTAATTAAAAAGGAGAAAATAATTATGAAATGTATTACTAATACCCTTGCCATTGTTTCATTGCTGATATCAATTTCAGCATGTGCAGATATTGAAAAAATAGGATCCGTTAAGTTTGAGGGGCGTGTATATCAACCAAAGGATATCAGCGCGATAGCATCTACTGGTAGCTTTCTTATAATTGGTGCAGATGAAGGATCTATCATCCAGGTTCTGGACAGAGGAGAGAATAACAGAAGTTATCTGGCCAGGAATAAAGGGTTTGATCTTTTGAAGAACCAAACGGTTGATATTCCGGAGGATGTATCTGGCGAACCTGAATCAGAAATAGACATAGAAGCTATAGCACGAGAAGGTAATACTTTGTTTATTGCAGGTTCTCACTCCTGGAAGCGAAAAAAGGTGGATCCTGAGAAGGCATATGATAAGAATAGAAAGAGAATAAAGAAGCTTAAACTTGAAAAGACCAGAGACAAGATCTTCATGTTGACTATCAACAAGAACACAGGGGTACCAGGCTCTGACTTAAAAAGTACAAGTCTTAGAGAAATTATCAATAATGATGAAATATTAGGCCTTTTTAGCAAGATTCCAAGCAAGGAAAACGGAGTTGATATAGAGGGAATTGCGGTTGATGGTGACACACTGTACATAGGTCTTAGAGGACCGGTTCTGAGGTTGAACTATGTACCAATAATGAAAATCCCATTTGACCGTAAAGATGATAAGGACTACGAGCTTTATTTTGTGAATTTGGGTGGGCGTGGATGCCGTGATATTATAAAAGTGGACAACGGCTTTCTGATTTTAGGTGGCCCCGTAGGGGATTTTGGTTCATATGAGCTTTATTACTGGAACGGTAAAGATTGTATTCCTGGAGAAGGTGGGCAAGGTGGAGAAGTGATTCCACTAGGTAAAATTCCAACTCCTGACGGAATGAAAGCAGAGGGAGTTACCGTCTTAGAAGAAACAAAAACTTATTATAAGATTATTATTGTTTACGACAGTGCAAGATTAGGTAATCCCACCCTGTTTAATGTTAGCAAGCCTTAATTTCTAATCTAGGAACGAAGATATGATATTGTTTACATCCTTTTGGTAGGTTAGACCTGAATCCGTATTAAATAAAATTATCAATTATATTGGAGATAAAGAGTGTCAGACGTATTTCCTCTAATAGAATTCTTCACGGTAGATATTATATTTCTAGGAATACTTACATTGATATTGCTGGGATTTCTAACCTCATTGTGGCAAGTGACACATTTTGTACATTTAAGTAAATGCTATAAAGGGTGGAACCGATATTTTATTATATTTGATGACAAGCTTGGTAAAACTAAATTTACTGGTATTATTTTCCTGGCTGCTGCACTTGGCATGTTAATAAACCTTGTTGCAGACGAGGTTCTTGATAATAGTTACGTAATAAAAAAACTTCCTTATAAATATAGTGAATGGAAAGAAGAGGACGAAATCAAGGTTAAAGAATTTTCCAAGCTGAAACGTCTCAAACAGAAGCAGGCGGGTATTGTTGTAAATCAAATCTGGAAAGGCGAAGAGGAATTTAAACATTTTGAGTCTAGATGTGATATGCTACTTGGCAATATCAATGATCACATAGAACAAATCAAGAATATTGAGGACATCAATAATAAACCACTTGAGGAAATCAAGAAACAACTCGAAAAAATAGGTGAACATGCCATAAAAGTTGAGGTTCATACAAACATGTTTGATCAACAGCCTTATGCATATATTAAAAAACTATGTGTTTCTTACAAGGCTTTCAATGAAATTAAGGTTCAGTTAAAAAAAACAGAATATTTTACGAATAATAATAAGGAGGATCTGAAACGAAATAAGAAACGAATTAAAGGCATCGAGGATTTTACCAAAGATATTGAAAATCAAATTAATGGCTTTTATCAACATGCATATGCAAAGGTATTGCAACCTAAAGCAGAAGGAAAAATTTCTTACATTCAGAGTGAACTACTTGTCATAAAACTATTGCGGGTTATTTTCTTTGATATGCTTTTAATATTCTTTGTAATTGCAACAGGGCTCCTTGTACGAACTATTATTTCGTGTATCCTATGCTTAAGAAAATGGTTGAAATTAAGTACAAGCGAAGATGGAAAAGAAAGAGGAACGCAAGGAGCCTCTATTGTAATATTGTTACTAATATATTTTCTGTTTATTCCATTGTCTCTCAAACTATGGACGGAACAAAGCAAGCGTTATTATAAAAAGCTGACACACGCTTATTTGGTAATTGCCGAGGATAAAAATTGTGAATCTCAATGTCAATTAAACGGAGGATCAGAGTAAAAATGTTCAGAAATATTAAATAGTAAGCATTATCCGCCTTTGCGTTACGGTCTTTGATACTTGCCCAATCATACGACTCACTTCTGACACTATGTTGCCTGGCAACGTTTTATTATTTTGTGTTGTTGTATTATCATTTTCTTTCTCATGTGTTTTGCACGGCGGGAACAGTATCAGCTGATGTAATTTGTTTTTGTTATAGCGGCTGTATAAATCTATGAGCGAACCATTTCTTTTTGCATCCCATATAGATTTCGAGACTTTACTGTATTCTTTGTAATATTCCGGGAATCCGGTGCTGAAACGTGAGGAGAGTTCCTGGTCTTCCATGATAATTTTGTATGCAAGGACTCGTACCCTTTCTTGTGACGGCAGACAAGCAGGGAACAGTGTGTAAGCCACTATTTCCTGGGCTTGTGCCGGCTTGTTTATTTCCGTTGTTTTGTAGACACCTGACTTGATCCAGATTGTGCATAAAACTATTACAAGGTGCTCATGGGGATCTTTGTCCGGATACATGGATACAGATAGGTTATAGAGGTTTTCACATGCTTCAATATAGCCCTCTATCCTCCTGTCACAACTTCTATCACTCTTTTTACTCATACCAGTTATCATCTTACTAAAGAACCCCATAGCAACCTCCTTGTATAAAAGATTATGAATAGTTTAACGCTGGTATTTGTTAATAGCATACTACATACCAAAAGTATTTGTGGTAGACACTTGCATATTCATTTACTGTTAAGTGCCAGGTCAACTGCATGTTATGAGTTACTGTTTTTTTAATTGGCGGTAATTATAATGTTGATTGATGTGAGTGGCCATAGGTGATTTCCCCCAGTTGTTACCCACAAAAAGTTGGTGTGTGGTTTTAAAAAAAATTTATAGCCAAACAGATTTAGTTTTCGAACAAGTTAGGTCTTCAGCATAAATACACAGGTAGGAGCAAACTCCGGCCCGCCCGCACCTAACAGTACGTTCGCCAGTTCCAGTCCGTACCAGCATGGGCGGGCGACAATCATTCTGGCGGGGGCGGCTTGACGACTGAATTATTGCATTTGCATGCTTACGATCGCCGTCAGGAGACGACTCCTACCAATACATTGAAATTCCTATTCCCTGCATTTCATGCTTTCCTAAGATGGATCATTTATTTCCCAGTTATTGTTTTGAGATCAGTTCTCCCAGCACAGCAAAAATATTTTGAACCACTTCCTTTTCCGGAAGAGGAACCTTCAGGTAGGACTTTCCGGTCTTTTCATCCTTGTCAATCAAGATACCTCTATTTTTATCTGTAGCCGTAGTGTCTCCAGATCCTTCAATGGCATTGCTGAGATTGGTTAGAAATTGGGCACCTGCTTTGAGAAGATTACTTAGCTGCTTCGATTCTTCCAACTTTGCTTCGGTATGGGGTACAGGTTTTTTGTCAGGTTCTTCACTAATCTCTTTTAATTCTGCAGCTCTTTCATCTCTCTCTTCTTCTCTCTTTTCCTGCTTCTCTACGGCAGGGTCAGATTTCTCCAGTGCTTCCGTTACGGTTTCTACTGTTTTGACAAATCTGCTTACCTGTGATTCACCAACCATTACAACGTCTTCTCCTTCGGCGTCCAGCACTCCTGCAAATAGAGATTTCTTGAACTTTAATAGTTCCAGTATTCTTGACTCAATAGACGATGAAGAGACAAAGTTGATGACACGCACACTCCTTTTCTGGCCCAGCCGGTGCACACGTCCAATTCTCTGTTCCAGGATTGCAGGGTTCCAGGGGATGTCCATGTTGATCACGATAGAACCGCTTTGTAGATTTAGCCCGACTCCTCCAGCATCTGTTGACAAGAAAACCATGCATTCAGGGTCATCCTTAAATTGTGTCATCAACCCCTTTCTCTGCTTTGAGGGAACGCTTCCGTTCAGGTGAACGTATTTAATCCCATTCCGTTTAAGAACTTGTTCAACTAATTCAGTCATTTTAAGCCATTGACTAAAGATAACGGCTTTTTCCTTACCCTCAATGATAAGTTCCTTTACAATGATCTCCAGCTCATCGATCTTTGGGCCATGGACAGTCTTCTTATCAACCAGATAGGTGTTGTCTGCCGCCATACGCATAAAATTAAGAGCAACAAGTAACCGTCTCTGATCCGCCTCGCACAGGAATTTGTAGCGTCGCCACTTGGCTACCAGCCTTACTACAATATCATAATTATCATCATGTATAACAGACTGCTCCTTTGTCATCGGAACAAAGAAGTTCTTGTCTATCCGTTCGGGAAGCTGTTTCAATACCTCATCTTTTTTCCGTCTTATCAGCACCTTCTCCAGTGAATTCCTGATGGATTTAAGATCCTTATATCCAACCACTTTGCCGTTTTCATCTACAATCCTGTGCATCTGGACGAACCGGTATAATGGGCCGAGATGGTGCCGGTCGATAAGTTCCATGATAGAGTGTAGCTCTTCAATTTTATTTTCAATGGGTGTGCCTGTAAGTACTATAGCAAAGGTTGAGTCCAACTGTTTTACATATTTTGCAGTCCGTGTCTTCCAGTTCTTTATCCTCTGAGCTTCATCGAGAATAATAAGGTCAGGAGACCAATTCCTTACATATTCAATATCTCTGAAGATAAGCTCATAATTAACAAGCTTGTAGAATGATTCATCAAGGTATAACTGTTGTCTGTGATGGTTGAGTCCTTCAATCACACAGGAAGATCTTCCACAGAACTTTTCTATCTCTCCTTTCCACTGATGTTTTAGCGACGTAGGTGAAACGATTAAGACTTTCTTGATATTGTAGAGTTTTACCATTAACTCAGCTGCAGTAAGCGCCTGGATGGTTTTTCCCAGACCCATGTCATCACCAATAAGACATCTCCCAGCTTTAACGGCAAACAATGCACCTTCTTTCTGGTATGGGTACAGTTCTGTTTTTAGTATATTTTTGAATATAGGACTCTTAATCCCTTGCTTGAGCCGCTTTTTTACAATCTGTTCTCTGTGGGCAGCATCCTGGTGTTCGGCGACAAAAGACATAACATCATCATGGCATCGCACCTCATGTTCATTGTTTTTGGGAACGTTATTAAAAAATTGAGGGAAATTGAGGATCTGCTCATCTTTTAATATATTGCTAGAGTTAAAAAACGTTTTCAGTAATATTTTCAGACTTGTTGGAATATCCTTTCCTTCACGAAACCTTATCTCACGCTTAAGTCCATAATGCAGGTATATTTCAGAAAATGGAAGAGAATACGTTTCTGCAAAAGCCTTTTTAGCCCCTCTTTTTTTCTTTAGCTTAAATAGCGCAAATTCGATGTGCTTACAGGTGCCGAGGTTGTTAATTCTATAATCTGGGCATGAGCAGAAATTATTACCAGGTTTGTCACCACGGATTGAAATCTTATATGTTTTTTCGGTTTCCGGGTTTGTTAGCAAAAACTCGGAGAATATAGGATGAGCGCCTGAGTTCTTCAGTTTAAATTTCTGCTGTTCGGCAAACTGTTTCCTGAGAATCCGTTGCCACTCTTCCAGCCCTATATCTTCAGGCTTATGCGTCTTCGACACTTTTAATTTAATAGTTTTCTTTTTTTGATTTTTTATCTCTTTCATGTTTTTATTCTTACTGCCTGATTTCCTTCCAATGGTGGATTTCATGATTTATAATGTTCTCCTTCCGAAATGTTAATTTTAGCGTCGAAAATTGTGGTATTTTGTCGGTAGATCAATTCGTGAAGAGAGTCCGCGCGCATTCTGTGCCTTACTATGTGTAGGCTATTTAGCTGTTATGTTAAAAATTCATGTTGTCTAATTATAGAGAGGTACTATAATTTTTCTCTTGCACGCTTTCTCTTTTTTCTCTTCTGGCTTCTGATCTTTTCAATGCGTTTTTTCTCTTCTTTGATAAATCCTTTTTGCGATTGTTCTATTTGATCCAAAAGTATGCGACGTGCGAAAAATCTGTTCAGTGCTTGAGACCGTTCTCGTTGATATTTGACCGTAATGTCAGTAGGGACGTGACGGAGGCAAACACAAGATGATGTCTTGTTTACCTTCTGGCCTCCTGGACCTGAAGAGCGAACAAATCGCTCTTCAAGATCATTTTCGTTGACATTAAGTTCTGCCATCCTGTCAAGGAGTGCCTTCTCCTTTTTTTCAGATACGTTAAATATTGACATAAGTGTTTTGTTAGTTTTAGTTTTTTAAGTAAACGAAGTTTACCATATTTCCGGAGGTATAACCATCCTCTCTTTCGAGAGGATTCCAGTTTTGGATTCCTCTCGAAAGAGAGGGCTACTGCCAGATCAGTCAGCATACATGACTGATTTGATTGCGGGATATAGTTACAATAAGGTAGAGTCGCAACCGAATTTGAAGAGACTAAGGGTTCGAGAAAAAATAACTTCCCAATTTATCGCGCTCAGGTTTAGTTCAGATTTGGACTATCTGAACGAACTGAACCGCAAGCGTAACCTAAGTTACACTGAGGATTCAGTGAGTGAAGATCGGACAAAGATGG
>JAIQZR010000044.1 GCA_021777035.1 Candidatus Scalindua sp.
TGATGACTTCTCCAAGAAGATCAATAGTACGATCAATTTCTTCCATCGTATTACCCAGTCCCAGCGAGAAACGCAGAGCACAATGTGCCTCTTCTTCTGAAAGCCCCATTGCCAGCAAGGCATGTGAAGGTTTAGGTGAACCGGCCCGGCATGCAGATCCGGAAGAGAGAGAAACGCCTTTCTGGTCCAGGGCAAGAACTACTGACTCTCCGCGTATCCCGGGCAAGGTCATGTTTAAGGTGTTTGGTAGCAGTGCCTCCGGATTCCCATTCAGCTTTGCATCTACCATTAACTCACGTATGCCTTTTTCCAGCTTGTCACGCATCCTTTTAATCCTGTCCATTTCGTGGATTCGCTGGACTGCCAACTCCGCAGCCTTACCCAGCCCGACAATCCCCAATACATTTTCTGTTCCCGCACGCATTCCGTTCTCCTGCTTTCCACCACTTACCAGGGGTTCCAGAACAACATCTTTGCGAATATACAATGCGCCAATACCTTTCGGGCCGTATAGTTTATGCCCTGACATGGTGAGCAAGTCCAGACCGAGGGCTTCTACGTCTATCGGAATCTTGCCAATCGCCTGCACACAATCAGAATGAAAGAGAACGTTCCGTTCTTTCACTATCCTGACCAGATCTGCTATCGGATTAATTGAACCGGTCTCGTTATTGGCCATCATCACACTCACCAGGCATGTTTTTTCTGTAATTGCAGATTTCAACTCTTCCGGATTAAGTTTCTTCGTTTTATCCATCTCCAGATATGTTACCGCAAATCCATGCCTTTCAAGCCACCGACACGTATCGATAACAGAAGGGTGTTCTATGGAAGTTGTTATAATATGATTTCTCGAATTCCAGTTTGCAAAAGCCACACCCTTTATAGCGAGATTATTGGCCTCTGATCCGCTACCGGTAAAGGTTATACGCCGTGCAGTACAGTTGAGCAGTTGGGCAACACTCCTCCGAGCTGCCTCAACGGCAAACCGCGCATCCTTTCCTTCAGTATAGATGCTGGATGGATTTCCATGACTATTTTCCGCAAACCGGAGCATAATTTCCTTAACTTCCGGATCAAGGGGAGTGGTAGCATTGTGATCAAGATAAATACGCTTCTCAACATGCTGAGACTCTGAGCCTGTATCTATCATCCCGGCAGTATCACGGTATTCACCAGAATCTACTGCAAGTGTCTTCTCTCGCTCTGTCACTTTGACTACTTCACACAGGAGGGTTTTATATACAGGAAAGCCTGAAATGGGATCATACCGCTGGAGATCAGTCAATTCATTTATATTGCAATTCTGCCACTTCTCCGGTCCAACAGGCCCACCTCCACCCATATTGGCATCAATGGCACCCTTAACAATATCATCGGTAACCAATGCGCACATGGTAACTTTACCACGCTTTGTTATGATATCAACGAGGTCTCCACTTTTTATACCACGAGTTTCTGCATCCAGAGTGTTAAGCGTAACCGTCGGCTCAGGCCTCTCTTTCAGAAGCCCGGAGATACCATGATGTTGTGTACGGAAATCCGTAGTTACGCGTGATCCTGAATTGAATATCAGGGGAAATTTCTCTGCAAGATCAGGCTGTGACAGTGGACCTTCACCAGGTTCTGTATAGACGGGCAACGGATCATAACCATGCTCTTCAAGTATAGTAGAGGCTATTTCAAACTTTCCTGTCGGAGTATCGAACCCGGGTTTGCCATCGGAACGCAACAATCCCTTCTCCCATTTCTTATACTCCGTCAAAACTGTTGGAATCTGCACTGTTCCGTTTGCATTCCGAACATCTTCGAGAGTAAAGCCAGAACCCTTTAATACATGCCGAAGGAGCTCTTCCTCATTGGCAGGGTAAAGATGTCCATATCCAAGACGTTCAGCAAGTTCTGTTAAAATAAAGAAATCATTGCGGGCCTCACCTACTGGTTCAGCAATTTTTTCCCTGATTCTAAAGATTGGACCATAAGTCATGTATGATTCTATTTCATACATGGTTGTTGCAGGCAGGACAATATCTGCATACGCAGCATCTGCTGTCAATTGACGATCAATACTTACAAGGAAATCAAGTTTATTCAGTGTCTTACGCCAGATAGCAGGTTGAGGCCAGGAGGTAATGATTGATCCTCCCAGAATGATAAGAGAACGAATAGGGTATGGTTTTCCTTCTAAAACAGATTCCGGTAACGAGATTGCATGGGATTCACCGCGATACGCACTGTAGACAGGAAACCGCTCTCTACCCAGTGCTTTTCGTACATCAGGATTGGGAATGTGGCCTTCACGATTTACAGAAAAATTGTTCTGTTTCATCGTAAAACAACGTCCTCCCGGAACATCAAGCTGTCCTGCAAGTGCCCAGAGGACCATAGTTGCGCGTATTGCCTGTACACCACTATCACTATACTCAAGCCCACTGTACATAATGGGTGATGCACCGTTTGCCTCTGCAATTCTCCTGGCAAGAGATCTGATTGTCTCGGCAGGAACACCCGTAATATTTTCTACAGCATCGGGCCTGAAGTGTTGAACATATCTGGCAAGGTCATCGAACCCGACCGACCAGTTTTTTACAAAGTCCTCATCATATAGCTCTTCTTCTATTAGTACGTTGCACATACCGAGAGCCAGGGCACCATCAGTACCGGGACGTATCGGGACCCACTCTGCATTGGGAAGCTTTGCAGTCATGGTCCTTCGTGGATCGATCACGACAATCTGCGCTCCTTGTTTTTGTGCGCTGACAATCCTGTTGAGATCAAGAGGAGGACAATCGGTAGCAGGATTTGTCCCCCAAACTACTATCATCTGGGCATTCTCAAGATCAGAAAACATATTAATCAGCATCCCACCCATAGTAATATGAGGGGCAATCATAGCAAACGAAACGTAACAGAGTGCTCCCACGCCAAGGGTATTTGGTGAACCGAATGGAAACAGAACACTCGATGCGGAAGACACGGCTACACCTTTTGGCTGAAATATATCACACATGGCAAGTTCAAAACTTCCTCTTCCGGTATATATAGCAGTCGCCTCCGGCCCGGACTCTTCCTTAATAGTATTGAGGTTTTCAACGATAATATCATAAGCATCATCCCAGGAAATTCTCTCAAACTCATATGTTCCCTTTGGACCCTTTCTCCGCATCGGATAGCGAAGGCGGTCTTTAGAATATACGATCTCAGCAGAGTGTTCTCCCAGTTTACATATCATCCCTAAATGAGAGCTCTCATCAGGACGTACTTCACCAATTCTTCCATCCTGATCGTAGGTAACGGTAACCCAGCAGCCTGCCGGGCAGATGCCGCAGATTGCATGTTTATCATTAATACTTTTCTTTGGTCCCATAAATATTCCTTTTACTACTTTTTCAAAAGCTCACACCTTTGTAATACCTCATTGAACAAAGCAAAGTATTATTAAAATGTATATTTTAGAGGCAAGAAACAAGAATCCAGAAGCAAGACACCTACTTCTTATATGTTGTCCAATTCTCAAATAAACCTTTCAGTATCTTCCCAATCTCCTGGTACTTATTCATCAGATTATTATAATCATCTGTTTTCATATATTTGCAATCAAATGCAAAATACAACCATAGCTTGGTTTCATCACAAGAACCAATAGAGCCTATTAAGTGTTTTTTTAATACATTTTCGTATTTCCTCTTTGCCCAACCTTCAACTATGTTTGCAGCAACTGACCTTGAAGCTCTTCGAATCTGATCAGTTAATGAATAGAGCGAAACCGCTTGGCCAGCCAAGATACCTCCATGGCAAGCGCGTAAGAAGCCTGATAAACGTTAAGATCCTTATACGACTGAATCATGGCGTTTCTCCTTTTTATAAGTTAACTTGTCATTCCTTTTATCTTGCCTCTTGCCTCTTATTAAATCTTCATTCATCAACCGGCGCGAAAAGGTTCAGGCTGAAAAGTCGTTCAGTATCAAACCATTGCTCCTGGACGTAAAGACCTGTCTCTTCTGCCAGCGTATCAATATCGTCGAGTGAATACTTGAATGAGTGTTCCGTGTGGATGGTTTCATTTGCTGCAAAAGAAACCTCTAGATCAAGTTCACGGATAAAGACCTTCTGGTCAATATGACTGATCAAGTACATCTCAATTCGTCCAATTTTTTCATTGTAAATTGCCTTGTGACCAAAATCCTTAAGATCAAAATTACCGCCCAGTTCCCTGTTCACGTGTGTAAGGAGGTTCAGGTTGAATTCAGCGGTGATACCCTGTGTATCATTGTAGGCATTCTCTATAATCGTCTTGTCTTTTTGTAAATCGATGCCGACCAAAAACCTGTCATTGGGGAGCATTATTTTCTGTATATGCCGTAGAAGAGTAGTTACCTCATATCTATCAAAGTTACCGATACTTGACCCTAACCAGGTAATGAGGTTCTGTTGATCTGTCTTGATATCCAGATGATCAATTCCTTCATTATACCTGGCAGCAATAGCATTTATTTCCAGGTTCGGATACGCTTCGAGCAGAGAATAAGAGCTCTCCTCAAGCATCTGATGGGACACGTCTATTGGTGTATAATGGGCCAGGCTCTGACGTTCAAGAAACGCCTCTATCAGGATTCTCGTTTTTGTAGAACTTCCGCTACCTAATTCTACAAGAACTGTTTTTTCAGAAAATTGAGAGGCAATATTATCTGCATTAATTTCAAGGATTTTTGTTTCTGTACGCGTCAGGTAGTATTCCGGAAGTTCACAGATTTGCTCAAACAACTGTGATCCGATATGATCATAGAAATAGACAAAGGGAAGGTATTTGGATTCAGATGTAAGTCCGGTTTTAACATCTTCGGAAAAGTTATTTATGAAGATTTCCTTGTCGATTGTTACAAGAGAGAATCGCTCTTCAACCCCTGAAAGTGTCATTCTATTTCCTCCTTTTGATAATCATTGTTATTAAATACCCATTTTACAATATACTCCACTTGAAAATCAAGAGAACATAGGATTTTTTAAATGTTTAAGCCCAAAGGATTAAAAAACAATAAAATCAGGATGCAGGTTTTAAACGTAAACCCTTTGGCACAAACAACCTCTCCAGGATCTCAAAACAGCCCTGTGCGATAAGAGCAAGTACGGCTGCCGGTATGGCCCCCTGAAGGATAAGTGATATATTATCCAACCTGATACCGGTAAGAATTAATTGCCCATAACCACCGGCACCGATAAGTGCGCCTAATGTTGCCGTTCCGACGTTAATCACAGCCGAGGTCTTTATCCCTGCCAGAATTGATCGGGACACCATTGGTAATTCAACCAATCTAAGCCTTGCTCCTGATGGGAGCCCAAGCGCTTCTGCAGATTCACGTATCTGCGGACGAATATCATGAAGACCTGTGTAGGTGTTCCTTACAATCGGTAAGAGACTATAGAGAAAGAGCGCCATAATGGCAGGAGGCCCGCCAATACCCAGTAACGGAATCATAAAAACAAGAAGGGCCAGCGAAGGAATAGTCTGGATGACACCAACAATTCCCAGAATAACCTGTCCCAATCCAGGCATTTTTGCAGAAAGGATACCCAGTGGTATTGAGATTATGATGGCGGCTGACAATGAGATAACAACAAGAAAAAGATGTTCTCCTGTATGACGTAACAGACGGCCAATTGTGGTTTCTTCATAAGTTTCAGTCTCTAGAGAGAAACTCTCTGATAGAAAGTCGGAGGCTATCTGACTTTCCGATACCATTTCCAAGTTGGCACGGGAATTCATTTCGATCATTTCTGATACAGGAATTTTACTCTCAAGCTTTTTGAGAACAGTTACAACATGCGGAGCACATTCTTCTAAATCTGCCCGATACAGGATTACGGCATTATACGCAGGAAAATGATTCAGATCATCCTCCAGTATTCGTAGGTCATAATACCGAACCTTGGCATCGGTTGAATAGATATCAATCGCATGGATAGTACCTTTTTCCAAACCACGATAGGCAAGATCATGATCAAGGCCTCTTACGTTCTGCTGAGGTAAATGGTAATCTTTTCGCAAGCTTGGCCATCCGTCTCCCCGATCCATAAATTCATTACCGAAACCGAATTTCAAGTCAGGATGTTGGCGCAAGTCTGAGATTTTTTCAATCTTTAACCTTTCTGCAACTTCCTCTTTCATACCAATGGCATAGGTATTGTTAAATCCCAATGGCTTTGTCATCTTAATACCATGCTTGATCAGGGATTGCCGGATCTCCTCTTCACTATGCACTCCCTCACCTGCCAGGATTTCCTCGCTGATCGTACCTGAATACTCAGGGTAAATATCAATCTCGCCTTTTATTAAGGCATTCCACAGCACACGTGTGCCTCCCAGCTCTCTTAGGTAAATAGGCTGTTCGCCAGCGCTCTTTATCAGATGGGTCACTATCTCACCCAGAATTACAGATTCAGTAAACTTTTTAGAACCAACCTTGATCTCCGGTGCGGAACTATGTGCTGCAGGAGAAAAGAAATATGCAATGATAATATTGCACACAACCAGGTGTATGATGATAAAGTATATTTTCACTTGGAATCCTTTCTCATAACATCTAGAGGGCTTCGCTGTGCATTGATAAATCGGGTAACAAATGGATCGGCAGGTGATTGTATGAGTTCTTCCAGTGTACCTTTCTGTATCACTCTCCCATCCCTCAGCAATGTAATAACATCTCCAAAGAATCCGGCTTCTGCTATATCATGAGTTACCAGGACAACTGTTTTGCCAAGTACCTGAAAGATCCTTTTCAGATCTACCTGAAGATCAGCCCTTATCATCGGATCAAGGGCGCCAAGGGGTTCATCTAGAAGAAGCACATCCGGATTTAACATAAGAGCCCGCATCAAACTCACCCTCTGCTGTTGGCCACCGGAAAGCTGTACGGGAAAACGTTCAAGTCCTTCAGATGGAAAGTGCGTCAGTTCGACTAGCTCATTCAACCGTTCTTTAATCCGTTCATCACTCCATCCCAGATAGCGTGCCATCAGTACCACGTTGTCATATGCGGTAAGATGTGGGAAAAGGCCTCCCTCCTGGATAACGTAACCCATCTTTCGCCTTAAGGAAATCACAACTTCAGGAGTTATTTTGACACCCTCAAAACAGACAGATCCACTGTCTGCCTGTATAAGGCCTATGATCAGCCGAAGTATAGTTGACTTTCCACAGCCACTCTGGCCGATGAACACTGTTGTCTGGCCAACAGGAATCGACAAATCGATAGCATGAAGTGCTGCAATTTGACCGAATGATTTAGAAACACCCTGTAATTTAATCATAAGAAAATAATTTTTTTAATTATATTTGTCTGATTATATGTAGCGATCATTTTATATCACAATGAGTTGTAATTCCAATTTAATCCTGACTATTACAATTGTTCGTATAAAGCATTTAAACTTTTGATAATTCTGACAAAAGTCAATGCTGTCACTAGTCCCATTTAACGCCGTTCACGTACCAAATGTAAACGCAGAGAACATCTCATCTTTTGCACATAATTTTTGTCACTATATCTGTTCCTTAAATCTTGCAATAGCACAATGTATTTAGAAGCAAAGAGATAATAGGACATGTTTCTTTGGCGCAATCCCTACATTCGGTATCCTATTTGCGGTTTGAGTTGCTAGGAGTGCCTGGCAACACTTTTATCTAAAGTTTATTAGATAAGAGCCGACACTGATATCAGTGGATGTACATATTTAACCTTTAATGAAAGTGCCTATACACTAAATAGTTAACACATTGTTCAATTCCATTAGAATCTAACCAAAGTTGTCTTTAATGCAATATTAAGAACATGTAATACAATAAGTAGTTGTATAAAAAACACACAGTATTTTATGTTACAGTTAGTAATTTTATCTTGGAGGGGGAAAATAATGACTATCAGTAAAAAATTTATTCTAGTATTTTCAATATTCTTATTAACGGTATTAATTGGCTCATTCTTTGTTTTTAAAACGACAAGGGAACAGCAGTCTGACTTGGAAATTGTTAATCTGGCGGCACGGCAGCGCATGCTTACCCAGAAATATTTTAAGGAATACATTAATGGATTAATACCACTCCAAGTCCGTCACAGTACAATGAAGGCTGCCGAAATCGCAACTATTCAGATTGTAGAGGATCGCAAACAGTATACGAAGAATATAATCGGAAAGCTCAAGAAGGATGGAGTAACCGATGTACATCCAAACAGGAGCTACGCAAACCTGGATGGAGGCATTCCCCTTCCGGCCACCTTTGTGCAGGAAGTATCAAGCGCTATTAATGAACATGGTGTGTATAGTTACGACCTCCTGAGTAAGTGGAATATAAATAAGGAGAAAAATCTGAGCACAGATTTTGAAAAAGAGGCATTTGATTACTTATATCAAAAAGAAGGAAAAGAATTTTCGCGTTTTATGGAACACAAAGGCCTTTTTACTCTTCGTTATGCAACACCTGACATCGCCAATGCCGAGGCTTGTGTAAAATGCCATAACTCCCATGAAGAAAGCCCTAAAAAAGATTTCAAGCTTGGAGAGGTTATGGGCATCCTCATTGTCAATATTCCTATCGGTACTATAAGCGCAAAGACGGAGGCATTTTTTGCAGATTCGGGTGATATGGAATTTGGTGAAGACACCTTTCTCAAGACAAAAGAGATATTTGATATTACACTCGGCGCACTTATTGACGGTGGGAAAGTACCTCTGGACATGGAAATGACAAAGTTCACGACACTTTCCACGTGTGATGACCGCTCGATTCTTGCCAAATTAATTGAGGCTAAAAAGCTTTGGGATACTACGCAAGAGAACCTGAAGGCACTTCTGGATGCTGAGACAAATTCAGCGGAATATATAGTTGCATATGATGATGCATTTACCAGCGCGAATTCCACTATGGACGCTATTAATGACGCAGCCGCTTTATATCAGGCAAAATCGAAGGCGAAGATGTCGATGCTGTTAAAGATACAGGCGCTTTCTGTAATAATTGTCTGTGCGGTAATCGGCCTCAGCTGGTTACTCTTTGCACGTCCATTAATAAGATTCTTGAGCGAACTCGTCGCAAGTTTAACAAATGGTTCCGAGCAGATTGCCTCGGCAGCTGAAGAACTCTCTTCTGCAGGACAGTCCCTTGCACAGGGTTCTTCAGAGCAAGCATCATCTCTGGAAGAAACATCGGCATCCATGGAAGAGATGTCCTCCATGACGAAAAAAAATGCAGAGAATGCAGAGGAAACATCTAAATTGGTAGACGTGTGTATTGTTGACGCAGAAAACGGTAACAAAGCGGCTGTGGAAGTGAGTAATTCAATGGAAGAAATTGCTGCCAGCAGTAAGGAAATTGCAAAGATTACGAAGATAATAGACGGTATAGCATCACAGACCAATGCACTGGCACTTAAAGCCGGGCAGGACACATCCCAAATCATAATGCAAGGAAACAGCTTTGCCGTGGTTGCGAAAGAGGTCAGAAACCTTGCTAATAAGAGCACGGCTGCGGCAAAAGAAACCAGGGTGATAGTTGAAAGTTGTATTACCAATGCAGAAATGTTTGGGGATGAAACAGATAGCAACGAAGAATTTAAGGAAAATATTAAGAAGATTGCCAGAGGGATTAAAGACATAGAGGCCATAGCATATCAGACTAACCTCCTGGCTCTAAATGCTGCGGTTGAAGCAGCCCGTGCAAGTGACAATGGGGAAAAATTTGCTGCTGTCACAGAAGAAGTAAGCAATCTTGCTAACAGGAGCGCAGATGCGGCGAAAGATACTGCGGCCCTCATAGGTGAATGTGTTCAAAAAGCAGGTGATGGAGCCAAGATTGCTGCTAAATGCAAGGAGAATACGGAAAATATTGTTAAGGACGTTAAAGAAGCATCTGTTCTGACAAAAGAGATAACGGAAGCATCTGCTGAACAATCTGAAGGTATAACTCAGGTTAGCATCGCAGTACAACAGATGGATCAGGTCACACAACAGACCGCGGCAAACGCTGAAGAAACAGCATCTGCAAGCGAAGAATTAGCAGCACAGGCACAAACGATGAAGGAACAGATTAATATATTAGCAAAACAGGTTGTTAGCAATGGTAACGGGAAACTCCGTAAACACGTACCTGTTAATCCTGAAAAAAAGCATATACAAAAAGCGAATTATGAAGCGGCAGATAAGATGTTGGAGCAACAGATTAGCAGCAAAAAAATGGCAGTCAACATAGTTTCCAAACTACTTCTTTCGCCAATCAATATCTTGAAATCGATTGTCAATCTGAGAAAGCGCAAAGAATCCGACAACGGAATCAAATCCGGAACTATGAGTTCATCTGAAACGAGCCCTAATATTGATAAAAAAGCTGGAGGAAATGGTAATGGCAACAAGGAAGGCGTTCTAATCGAAACCACCTCGAACGATAGTTTAATTCCAATGGGTGAGAATAGAATTCCGGAGCACGATGAAAGATTCAAAGATTTCTAGTTATGATATCTCACGAAGTTACAAAAATATGACTATTAAATTTAGAACCAAAATTGTTGAAAGCTTATTATGCCATAAGCTGTAACTGTTCCCGGCGGTTCTTCACCACTACAGAATTCCTCACAGGTGGTGAGGAACTTATTGTCGGCTTGTATAATGGAAATGCATTGTTGGTATGAATTTTACTTTAATACCAACATCTAACGGCTACTTCCCGTAGATTTTATGCACGGAGGTTGACGCCAAGGGAATTGTTAAGATTTACAAGAATTTTTTCCTGCAGGACATCTACTTCTTCGCTCTTCAGGGTTCTATCATCTGCTCTGAATATAATCCTGAAGGCGATACTCTTCCTGCCTTTCTCAATCTGCTTACCCCTGTATACATCTAAGAATTCTATTTTATCGACGTAGTCTAGTTTCAGCGATTCGATACATCTTTTTATGTCTGCCCATGTGACTGTCTCATCGCTTATGATTGCCAGATCTCTCGCCGCTATGGGAAATGATGGTATTTTTCGGTATGAACTTTCAAGGTTTGTCTTATCTATCAGTATGTTAAAATCAAGTTCTGCTACACACGGCCTGCTCCTGAAATCGTAATCACGAATTACTTCTTTACTCAATTCTCCAATAAACCCCAGAATACTGCCTCCAAGCCTTAGCTCTGCAGATTTCTCAGAGCCGAACAGCCCAAAATCAAAATGCGTGCATTCAAGGCTGTCCACAATATTAAGGTGGTTGAGAATTGCCTCTATAACGCCTTTCAAAGCAAGATACCCTTCCTCGCAAAGAATGCATAAGCACTCCTTCTCTTCAGGCAACTGGTCGTCCCCCTGAGGCAAATAAACCTTGGACAACTCATATATATCAGTTTTATCTACACCATAGTTCTGATTATGCTTCTTCACCCTTAGAAGGTTATGCACCAGGGCCTTCCTCAGAAGATCCTCATCCTGCCGTATCGGGTTGAGTATCTTCAAGCTGCTCATTTCTGACCATATAGTACTATGTCGGTTCTGTGAGTCACCGACAATACTGTCGGTAATAACTTCATTAAAACCCAGTCCGGAGATAATATTTTTTGTCTGTTCAGTGATTTTATCAAACTTGTTATCCTGTGTCAGTTTCACACCAATATTACTTTTCACAGGTATTTTGTCGTATCCATGTATCCTGGCAACCTCCTCAATCAGATCAACTTCCCGATAAACGTCTACCCTGAAGCTGGGAACATCCACACTGAACCCGTCTTCAGATTCAGAATTTACTCTAAACTGTAGGTGTTCCAGGATATCTTTGGCCGTATCTTTTTCTATCTGAAGTCCCAACAAATTATTCATACGTGACATTTCTAATGTGACACTCACCTTCTTGTATTCCAGATGGTTTTGGTCGATTACGCCCTCCACAATCTGACCACCCGCTATCTCCAATATCATCTTTGCCGCTCTCTTTGAAGCCCAGTCAACGCATTCCGGGTCAACACGCCGCTCAAAGCGATAGGAAGAGTCAGACATGAGGCCAAGTTTCCTGGAGGCCCTTCTGACACTCCTTGGATCGAAGAAGGCACTTTCCAAAAGAATATTCTTTGTGGTATCTGAAACCTCTGTCTCCTTTCCACCCATTATGCCTGCAATAGCAACCGGTCTCAGTGAATCTGCAATCACCAGCATATCATCAGAAAGCTTACACTTGCTGCCATCTATTGCCTCAATGGTTTCATCCTTCCTCGCCCTTCTTACAACAATCCTGTTCTCGCTTAACTTGTCAAGATCAAAAGCGTGTAACGGCTGACCACTCTCCATCAATACATAGTTTGTAATATCTACGACATTATTTACAGGACGTAGCCCAATGCTGCCAATCCTTTTCTGCAACCACTCTGGCGATGGCCCTATTTTGACATTCTTTATTATTCGTGCCGTATACCTCAGGCACAACTCACTGTCTTCTATAGTAACACTGGTTATATCATTTATATTTTCTCCCGTTGTATCATAACCCACATCCGGGATATTAAGCTTGCCGCGAACAATTGTGGCCACTTCTCTTGCAACACCGACAAAACCCAGGCAGTCAGGTCTGTTTGAAGTTACCTCAACTTCCAGGCAGAAATCATCGCCTACAGGGCTTACCGTGTCAACAACCAGTCCCGCATTCGTCAAGCTTTCTGACAATTCTTCTACTGAAAGATCGTGTCTGCAATAATCCTTAAGCCAGTTGTAACTGATTTTCATAGATTTTAAAATTGTGATAAAAATCTCAGATCATTTTCAAAGAAAAGCCTGATATTGTCTATTCCGTACTTTAGCATAGTAAGTCTCTCCACACCCATGCCAAATGCAAACCCGGTATATTTTCCGGAATCATATCCCACAGTATCAAACACATTGGGATCCACCATTCCAGCGCCTAAGACCTCAACCCAGCCACTTTGAGAGCACACACTGCATCCTTTTCCTTTGCAGAGAGAGCATGAAATATCGATTTCTGCACTTGGCTCGGTAAAGGGGAAGAACGAAGGGCGGAACCGCATCTTTATATTCTGCCCGAAGTATGACTTGGCAAACAGGGTTAAAACGTATTTGAGATCACTGAAACTGACGCCTTCATCCACCATAAGGCCTTCAATCTGATGAAACATGGAGGCATGGCGAGCATCAACTGTGTCTGGTCTGAAAACCTTTCCCGGAGCAATCATCCTGATGGGAGGTTTGGTTTTCTCCATCACTCTTATCTGGACGGTTGATGTCTGGCTTCTCAATAAGCGTTTGTTACCCAGGTAGAATGTATCGAAATCTTCTCTGGAAGGATGATCATCAGGAATATTCAGAGCATCAAAGTTGTAGTATTCGTGTTCTACTTCCGGACCGTATTCTATATCGAAGCACAGTTTCTTGAAAATTCCTTTAATATCATCGATAGTCTGAGTAAGTGGATGCCTGCGGCCATAGGGCTTGTGCACTCCTGGTTGCGACACATCGAATAACGGCAGTGGTGAAGCGTTAGCAGCAGAAGTGTTAAATCCAGCCTTTTTTTCTTCTATCCACTCGCCGATTTCCTTCTTAAGGATATTTGCAGACTTCCCGGTAGACGATCTCTGTTCTGGTGGCAAACCGGGAATTGCCTTGATTATCTCGTTAATAATGCCGCCTTTTCTTCCGAGATATCTGGTCTTTATCTTTTCAACATCTTCCGGAGACCCGGCCCTTACCAAATCATCCTTTGCCTGATTTTGTATTTCACTTATTTTTTCTTGCATAATAAATCAGCCCCCTATGGTTGCCAATTCAGGTAGTTTTGCCCGCCCGGCTAAGCCGTTCGCCAGCCCGACGAGCATTCTGGCGGGGACGGGTTCCACAAATAAATATTAATATTAAGAGGGAATATAACGTGCAATCGTAAATGTTCAATATCAGGTGGATTTTTATGCTGTTTAACCCAAGTGTCGACCCCGTTTTCACGGAGATTCCAATGGCTACACTGAATCCTTTTCGTCCATACTGACCGAAAGAAATGGTATAACAACATTTCAAATTGCGGTTTGGTTATTGAGGATTACGAAAAGAAGACAATCCAAAAAGAGTGGAAAAGCCAGAACACATAGTACGCATTCCGGCTTTAAATATGTTGTTTTGACAACTCTACCAATTTATCAAAGGCTACAGGATCGTTTACTGCCGCTTCTGCTAACATTTTCCTGTCAACCACAACGTTGGCTTTTATTAACCCGTTGATAAAACGACTATAATTAATCCCACGCATTTTAGCAGCTGCATTTATACGTATTATCCAAAGCTTTCTGAAATTTCTCTTTTTACACTTTCTATCTCTATAGGCAAAAGCCATGGCCCTTACATATGTTTCACTGGCCTTTTTAAAGAGATTACCTCTACCGCCCCAATACCCTTTTGTTTCATTTAGAAACCTTTTTCTTGCTTGTTTCCTTGCTGAACCTTTTCTTACTCTTGGCATCTTTAAAACCTTTCTTGCACTTATTCTAAAATAATGACTATGCTTTTCCTAATGCACGCAACAATGATCTGGTAAATCCCTTTGAGACAAGGGCTGTTCTCTTGAGTGCCCTTTTACGGTTACCAGTTTTTCCTGACATTAAATGGCCTGCAAAAGCCCTTCTTCTCTTAATCTTACCATTAGAAGAAACTTTAACCCTTTTCGCAAGCCCTTTATGTGTTTTTAATTTTGGCATTCCAATACTCCTTCACTTTCTAAACTTTAACTTTGGTTTTATGCTTTTGGTGTTAAGATAATTCCCATACTTCGCCCTGTTGACTTTGCTTGTGATTCTACCTTGGCAATATCTTGCAGAGATATAATAATTTCGTCAAAAATTTCTTTAGCCATGTCCTTGTGTGCCCTCTCTCGCCCTCTGAACATCATGTTAACCAGAACCCTGTCCTTTCTTTCGAGAAATTTCCTGGCATTCTTCATTTTCGTCTGCAAATCATGAGCGCCAATTTTTGGCCTTACCCTGATTTCCTTTAACTGAACGGTACGGCTTTTCTGGTGTGACTTTTTGCTCAGTTTGTATTGATGTTTACCATAATCCAGAATACGACACACAGGAGGATCCGTATTTGGTGAGACCTCAACCAGATCCAATCCCAGCTCCATCGCCTTACTGAGTGCATCATGCTTTTTCATGATACCCAATTGCTCTCCACCTTCACCAACAAGCCTTACTGTCTTCGCATATATTCTTTCATTAATTTTCTGAAATTTCGAAATCTCTATACCCCCTATCCTAAAAAATTATAACTTACCATTAACACAAGAATACTCGATAATCATAAACTCCCATACAAAATGAAATGCTAAGTTTTATTCTTAGCTTCCCTTTCAACACGTACCAAGAATTCTGATAAAGGCAGAGATCCCTCATCTCCATTCTTACGACTCCTAACCGATACAGTCCCTTCTTCTAACTCTCTAT
Source organism: Candidatus Scalindua sp. (assembly GCA_021777035.1). GTDB lineage: Bacteria > Planctomycetota > Brocadiia > Brocadiales > Scalinduaceae > Scalindua. The sequence continues at coordinate 15,457 of JAIQZR010000044.1, forward strand.
CGCCTATAATAAGTAGATAGGGAACCTTCTCTAAGGTACCTTCCCTAATCTTGAAGCCGGTCTTTTCATTCCTTAAGTCACAGTCAGCACGAATTCCAATCTCGGACAATCGATTCTTTATTTTTTTACTACATTCATCATGGGCATCTGTTATTGGCAGTACCCTGACCTGTGTCGGCGCCAGCCACAAAGGGAAATCACCAGCATAATGTTCCAGCAAACACCCTACGAATCTCTCCATGGCACCAAGCACAGTACGATGTACCATCACTACCTTATGTTTCTTACCATCAGAAGCGATATAATTAATATCAAATCTTTCAGGCAAATTAAAATCCACCTGAATTGTCGGCCCCTGCCAACCCCTGCCCAAAGCATCCTTAATCTTTATATCAATTGCCGGTCCATAGAATTTTGCCTCACCTTCCTCCCTCGTATATTTCAGCTCTTTTTGTTCAAGGGCGTTCTTTAAGGCTTCTTCCGCAAGATCCCAATTTTCATTTTCTCCTATATACTTTTCAGATTCTCCCTTACCTCTGACGGCAAGTTCTATTTCGTATTCATTAAACCCAAAACTCTGAAGCATATATTGAGCCAGATCTATAATACCAACTATTTCATCCTTTAACTGATCAGGCCTGCAGAACACATGGGCATCGTCCTGCGTAAAACCACGGACTCTCAAAAGCCCATGCAAAACCCCTGATCTCTCGTATCTATAAACAGTACCAAGCTCACCCCACCTTTGTGGTAAATCGCGATAACTACGTACCTTTGTCTGGTACATAAGAATCGCAAAAGGGCAATTCATTGGTTTCAAGATATACTCTTGCCCGTCAACTTCTATGGGAGAAAACATGCTCTCTTTATAGAAATCAAGATGGCCGCTCGTTTTCCATAGGTCTATTTTCGCGATGTGAGGACTGTAAACAATTTCGTATCCACGTTTATAATGCTCTTCTCGCCAAAACGTTTCAATAATAGTCCTTATCCTGGCCCCTTTTGGATGCCAGAAGACAAGACCGGGACCGCCCTCTTCATGAAAACTGTAAAGATCTAACGCAGTGCCAACTTTTCTATGATCACGTTTTTTAGCCTCTTCTAAAAGCTTTAGGTGTACTCTTAAATCCTTCTTATTTGTAAACGCCGTACCATATATTCTCTGAAGCATCGGGTTGGTTTCTTTCCCACGCCAGTATGCCCCAGCAACACTTAACAGTTTAAATGCCGTAATCTTTTTAGTGCTGGCCAAATGCGGGCCCCTGCACAAGTCAACAAAACCACCCTGCCTGTAAAATGAAATTGTCTGGTCTTCCAGCCCATTAATCAATTCAACCTTATAATTCTGACCCGACTCTTCCATCATCTTTATGGCAGTATCACTGGCCTCTTCAAAACGATCAAATGTCTCGTCGGACTCAATAATCCTCTTCATCTCTGCCTCTATCTTTTCAAGGTCTTCTTCTGACAGTGTTGTTTCCAGATCAAAGTCATAGTAGAAACCGTCTTTAATGGAAGGACCAATACCGAGCCTGGCATTCGGATATAGATTAGTTACGGCCTGGGCCATAACGTGAGCGGTACTATGTCTTAGTATCTCAAGACCCTCTTCAGAATCAGCCATGACAAAGTCCAGTACTGTATCCGCCTCAATCTTGCTATCAAGGTCTACAAGCGCGCTATTTACCTTACCCGCGATTGCCATACCACGGTTCTTTTCGGCAATGTCACAAGCCACATCCTTAACGGTGACTTCATCTTCGTATTTTCTTTCAATACCATCTGGTAGTGTTATTTTAACCATTATATGTTTATTATAGAAAAATCCCCAAGCAATATGGGAAAGAGTCAATCTACCTGATTTTTCGCTTCATTTCAACAAATATTTTTTGCTGTTAAAAACAATTTGACTTTAATATTTCCATAAACTATAATTTTGACTCAAAATCAGGAAACCATTTGATAATAAGAGGTTGAAAATGATCAAAAGTATTGAGAAGCAACTAAATCCGCTAGAAAACAGGCTTGTTCATTTAAGAGACTCTCTTTGACCTAGCTTCCAAGGAAAAAGAGCAGGATGAGATAGAGATACAGTTAGGGGATGCTAATTTCTGGAACGACAAGGAAAAAGCGCAATCTACCATCAAAAGGCTCAAGGTATTAAAAGAACTTACCATACCTTTTTATGATTTACAAAAATCTCTTAATGATGTCGTTGATTTATCAGAACTTGCAGAAGAAGAGGGCGATGAAGAGTTAGAAGCGGAGATAGCAAAAGACCTGCAATCGTTTACCCAAAAGCTTGAGAAGCTGGAATTACGCATGATGCTGAACGGGCAAAATGATTATTGCAACGCATTCCTCAGTATACATGCTGGTGCAGGAGGCACGGAATCGTGTGACTGGGCCTCAATGCTACTAAGAATGTATAGTATGTGGGCCGAAAGAAACAACTTTTCCATGGAGACAATCGATCTTCTGTCCGGTGAAGAAGCAGGGGTCAAAAGGGTCTCTACTATAATTAAAGGTGGTTACGCCTATGGTTATTTAAAATCAGAGATTGGCGCCCACCGTCTGGTTCGTATATCACCATTCGATTCTAACAGCAGGCGACACACTTCATTTGCGGCTGTTGATGTAATCCCCGAAATAGATGCTGAAATAGATATAGAAATTAACGAAAAAGATTTAAAAATAGATACTTACCGTTCTTCCGGCGCA
>JAIQZR010000045.1 GCA_021777035.1 Candidatus Scalindua sp.
TGCTATAACCTGAACGAGAATTGACCCTCCGTCAGTAGGTCTCCAATCTGTCTCCCCAGCATAAGTAGCCTTACTTACACAGAAAAGTAATCCCACGACCATCAGCGATAAAGATGCAATCTTCAGTTTACTAAGCATTCCCTTCTCCTTTCAAAATTAATAAATAAAAAACAATCTACAATGCGGTAATTCTTCTTATTATTACACAAAAAAGCGGCTGAAAACACCCTTTCGTAACTTGAGATGTCTTGTATAGCCGGAAATACAAAATAGTTCAGAGATTATACCTTAAAACTTGTTTTCGTCAAGCGATTTTCTACTTTTTTGACTGGAAGCAGTTAACTCCTGTCTTTTATTTCAGTTATAGATGTTTACTTTGTATTTAGTAGATTGATTATCACATAAAAAGTCTCATAACAAAAAGTGCTGAATCGCAGGACTGGTAAAGCTCATGGAAATAATTAATCAATTCTTCAATCTAATATCTGCCCACTACTTATCAACGGCTGCATAATTGGTGAAAATCACAGGAGCTAAGTGTTATTACCTGAAATTATGAATATTATTATTTTTTTTCGCAATTTATTAATGTAGTATATATCCACAAGGCAAACACATGCATAATGGCCTTACACAAAACAACTTATGATATAACTAATCAAAGGTATGTTAGTTATATATAATAAAAGAAGAGGGAAATAACAGAATAAATGAGTTTTTCTAAACAGAAAAGAGACTTTCTTAAGAAACACGAACCTTTCTCCTTATTGTCTAACAATCTTTTAAAGAAGATCGTGTCTAAGCTCAGAGTTCAACATTATGGGGTAGGCCAGACTATTTGTGAAAGAGGACACAAAGGTAATTGTCTGTATATCATCCATGTCGGATCCGTAGTAGAAACCCTGGTTGATAGCAGCGGGGAAGAGATTGCCGTGGCAATACTCAGCGAAGGAGACTGCTTTGGCGCTATTTCTCTCCTTACCTATGAACCATATCTTGCAACTAAAAAGGCAAAGGAAGATGTTGAACTCTTTGTAATTTACAATGATGATATCCAGGGGCTGATCCAAAAGAACCCTGTTTTGAGTATATATTTGACTAGAATTGTTTCAATGAGAATAAAAGCCTTCTTTGATTTCTTTAAAAAAGAAAAAATCAAGATAGTTGAAGTAATAGAAGATAAGTTTGAAAAAGAGAGGAAATTAGACGTAATAAATAGAGTAACCGGGCTTTTCCATTCATCGGAAGACATTAATAAAACACTCTTGTCAGTCGTTAAGGTCGTTAGCAATGAAATGAAAGCGGATGCGTGTTCTATCTATTTAGTTGACAGGGTTACCCGTGAGCTGGTGTTGGAAGCAGCAGTTGGTTTTGATGATAAAGCAATGAAAAATGTAAGAATGCGATTAGATGAAGGCGAAGGGGTTACCGGGTGGGTAGTTAAGAATGGCGAACCGGTTGCTCTTGAAAATGCCCACACAGACCCAAGGGTGAAGTTTATAACGGAAATCCATGAGGAGCGTTTATCCTCACTCTTGTCTTTACCATTAGGTGAGAAGAATGACGTTATCGGCGCAATTAACATTCAAACGGTTAATGAGAGAAAGTACACATATGATGATATCAGAGGGTTGACGATTATGGCAAACCACATTGCCCTTGCAATCTCCCATGCACGTCTTAAAAGAAGGATACAGATTGCAGAAAGAATAAGTGGCAGGCAAGTTCCGGACAAGCCAGGTTTTGTCGGTAAAGGTAAATATATTGACAAAATAAATGCCTTTGTTGATTCCATGGCTTCAGTCAATGAACCTGTGCTGATAGGCGGTGAAGATGGGACAGGGAAAATTCCTATGTCAAAGAACATACATTACAAAAGCAAACGTTACAAAGGCCCTTTTGTTGAGATTGATTGTAGAGACATTGACAGTGAATCATGGGGTGAAGAGCTTTTTGGTTATGAACAAAGTTCTCAAGTAATAAGTACGGATGACTCAAAGAGGGATGATTTACAGGACAATTTGTCTCATCAGGAAGATATTGAAACAGAGAACATAGCAACACGTCTAGGATTTATAGAGCTGGCAGACTCCGGGACTATTTTTTTGAATCATGTTGACAGACTGAACCAGGCAAACCAGATCAAATTACTGAGTTATCTACAGGAAAGGAAATTTAATCGTGTCAATGGAAATGATACCATCTTTTCAAACGTGAGAATTATCACATCAGTGTCTCAAAATATTTATTCATCTATAGAGGAAGGAAAATTTGATAAGAGTCTATATGCAATCTTAAGCAAGAACCACTATCAATTAAAAGCGATTAGAGATCAGAAACGCAGTATCCCAATGCTTACAAAAGACTTTCTTGAGAAGATCAGTCGCGAATTGCACAAAGACGTGAAAAATGTATCTGACAATGCTATGGGAAGGTTGATGAGTTATGATTGGCCGGGAAACGTTAAAGAGCTTGAGAATGTACTGAGACGCGCAGTTATTCTGGCAAAGAGTGATGTAATTACGCCAGAACAGATTTTTTTTGGTATACCAACGGGAGAAAAAAAATGGTCTTTTGATTTTCTTTCATTTGATGTAGTTCAACGTTTTTTGAAGAGTAAATTTTACCCATCCGGTTTTCAGATTTTAAGTTCAATATTTCTTGTAATCACATTTTTAATGCTTTTTTTGGGACATAAAGATGGGCAGTTAAATTTTATAAATACCTTATTCTGGTCGGCAGGCATATTTGGCATGTATTTAATAACTTTTGTTTCCGGAAGATTTTTATGTGGGATATGCCCTTTTGCCGCTGCCGGTGATTCGGTGAAGAGATTTAAAAATCTTAATCTGCAAATACCGAAGATACTGGTTTCATACGGAAGGTATATTACCATTGGACTAATAATATTAGTCTTCTGGTTTGAAGGTGTCACGGCAATTCAACGCTCTTCGATATTAACTGCATACTTGATTATATTTATTCTTTCAGGAGCCGTTATTTCAGGCTTGATCTTTGAAAGAAGAGTATGGTGCAGATATGTTTGTCCGCTGGGTGGCTTGTTTGGCGTTTATTCGCTTGCATCAATAACTTCTTTGAAAGCAAACAGAAGCGTCTGTCTGAACCAATGTGGAACTCACGATTGCTACCTGGGAACGCAATTAACAGAAGGTTGTCCAATGTATTTACATCCTTATGGGTTGGAAAATGGCAGAGATTGTGTTTTGTGTATGAACTGTTATAAAAATTGCAGTCACAGTTCCATAAAGGTCAATCTTCAGGTACCGGGAAGCGACATAGGCAACATGTCCAATAGGTCATTGCCTGAGTCGCTACTATGTTTATCACTATTAGGTGTATTATTAGTAGAGTATGGGAGCCTTCTTAGTATCGATTCTCAGTGGTTTCAATCTTTACACAGTTCTATCGGAATCAATCAATCTGTACTTTACACATTAATATTTATCTTTGTATCTGTTCTGCCATCCGGTGCTATCATTCTTCTTGATTATGTATGCAATGGATTTTCATTTCACAATGTGAAAACAAGAATTACGGATTTCGGATATGCGGCGATACCACTCGCGCTTATGGGACATCTTGCCTTTTATTGGAGTAAACTCAAAGCAGATTTCTGGACGTTGATAGAGATAGCAGGAGTTTATCAACCGGTAAGAGCCGAAAATGAAGTTTTGATTGCTGATAAAACAGGGGTTATGTCAGCGATTGAATTATTATTTATACTTGCGGGTGTTTTAGGAAGTATCTATATTTTTTATCTTCTATCGAAAAAAGCAAAACACCTCTTAACGAAATTGACTATTGCCTGTTATTTATCTGTTTTTGCGGCCTTTGCATTCGCATACATATGTATACTGTAGTATGTCAAATCATTTACCAACAACACTCATTGGAGTTTGTATTACCGTAACCAGTATTTCTCCATAATTATCCTTAAACCCCACTCCAAACTTACCAATTAAGTCATCGTTCATGGATAAATATAAATAACATCCTTCCTCACCATACAAAACATCTTCGGATCCTGACAAACCCATTGACATAATCCTATCCTGACCTGTCTTGCCAAGGAGCATACCAATATTCTCCCCGGGTAAAGTGTAACTTTCTAGTGCAGGTACAGGTATTCCATCGGCATTATGACCATCCGGAAAGATTGTTGTATTAAAGCTCCAGTAATCGTCCTCCCCTACTTTCCAGGTAATAATATGGTTTTTCTTCAGGATTATATCTGTTAGTTGCCAAGCCTGGTTAGCATGGACTACGACAACTTCCGCAGAAGCACTTTTTGGATTATTTACCATATATATTGAAGTCGTCAGGACTGTAAAGACGATCATCTGTAGCAGCTTATTCATTTCTGATTATTATTGTAATTGTGTAGAAAATTAAATTAAAAAAGCATTATACTGCTTAAACCGATTATGTCAACTTTCATGGATGATTTAATATTCATCATGTACAAATACAGTTTGTAGAGGAAAACTTTTATATGTCTTTTAAAAGCTTGTTGGCAGAAGATTTCTCAATTGTGTCATTGAAAGTGTCTAGAGTATTTAACAATATTTTCAATTCTCTGTTTTGTGCAACAGGTATATCGTCAGTTCCCCTTTTGTCAAGGGCATCAATCACGTGCTTTATGGTGAAATGATTAATAGTACATGCAGGTTGAAATGCGAACTCCAGATCCTCTTCTGTCTTCGTTTCCACTGCAATTCCACACCCAACTAATTCATAAAGAATTTGATTTACCAGCCGGATAGGTATTTCCAAGGTATGAGAAATCTGGTTTGCTGTTAAGGGCTTAACTTCGTTTGAGAAATTCTTTGTTATTAAGTGAGTTATCTGTAAAGCAAGCAATCTCTTGTATGAGAGACTTACACGCGAACAATCCGGCTCGAATTCATATGTATCTATATTCTGAAGAGCAAAAGAGATTTCTGCACCAAAAAGAACTATCAACCAGCTAATCTGTATCCATATAAGGAAAAGAGGCAATGCGGCAAAACTTCCATAAATAGCATTATACTGTGCAACACCAACCTGGGAATGGATATAGACCCATTGTGCGATTTGATAAGTTAGACCTGCAATTGCTCCGGCTATAAGGCCGTACAAAAATCGAACCTTCGTGTTAGGCATAAAGATATAGATAAAAGTAAAGGCTCCACAGATTACGCAATAAGGTAGAAGTTTAAACGTAAAAAATATCAGGGGACTGAAAAAACCTAAAAATGCAAACCGTTCGGTTATGTGAGTTATCTGAGTAATTATGAACACGGTAAGGCCACTTGACACAATTATAAGAACAGGACAAATAAGCATTATAGAGATATAATCTGTTATTTTCCTTACAGTGCTTCGTGGTTTCTTTATTCCCCATATATCGTTAAAAGAATGCTCAATATTACTTAATAGCTTAATCACTATCCAGAAAAGCACTGCCAGGCCAATACCGGCCACCATCCCTCCCTTTGTTTGATCTAGAAGTGAACGGGCAAATCCCATAACCTGCATGAGCACCTCCTCCTGGCCGGGAAATTTTTTAAGGAGTTGCTTTTCCAGGGCATTATCTGAACCAAACCCCTTTGCTATACCAAATATCAGAGCAACAACAGGAACTATTGAGAGCAAAGAGTAGAAGGTCAGAGCTGATGCCCTTAAACTGCATTTGTCTTCATAAAATCCGCGAAATGCCAGTATCACAACTCTAAGTTGCGTAATCAAAAATATTTTTTTACGAGGATGGTCTTTGAGACGAATTCGCCATATGTCAGTTGTTACATAATTAATAATTCCTGATAACATTGTTTTCATATGATAAGAAACCTTATTAATAACGTAATGCGACATAGCCGCAATCAAGTTTGAAGTGACTAAAGTGAACTAAAATGCCTAAAGTTAAAAAAGATATACTCCTATAACTTTAGCTCACTTCAAACTTTAGGCACTTTTAACTTCTTATGAATATTCTATAGTATGGTGAAATGAGTTGTCAACCGTTATAATTGATGGTCAAGTCTGGGAGTTGTTGCAGCACCATCCTTCAACTCCGCTCAGTGTGATGTCATCCTGAGCGGAGTTAAAGTGTTAACAATATTGAAATTCCCATGCATATATTTATAATCACATAAAGGAGTGTATTGAAATGAAAAGTTATCGAAAAGAGCTATGGTTTAATGTGACAAAAAGAAGAGAGTTTATAAACATTACTCCTCAAGTCAATTCCTGTCTCAAAGAAAGCAATGTTCAGGAAGGCCTCATCCTGGTCAACGCCATGCATATTACCGCTTCCGTTTTTATAAATGATGATGAGTCAGGTCTCCATCACGATTATGAGGAGTGGCTGGAAAAACTGGCACCACATGAACCGTTATCACTGTATCGCCATAACAATACAGGTGAGGACAATGGAGACGCGCACCTTAAGCGACAGGTAATGGGCCGTGAAGTCGTTGTCGCAATCACCAATGGTGAATTGGACTTTGGGCCATGGGAACAGATATTCTACGGAGAGTTTGACGGCAGACGAAAAAAGAGGATCCTGGTGAAAATTATTGGTGAATAAGAGAGTATGCGACTTAAATACTTTTCCCAGTTAACGGTTTAAGGCTCAGTTTCCGGTAGCGCCAACCCCAGCCGTTCGTGAGTTGGTATCATGCGGAATTGAGGTTTTCTGATAACGTTTACACCGACAAATACCTCCATGCTTTTCAGGAAGATACGGCACTCTTCGCTGAGGTGTTTCAGGTGCAGTCGTTTACCCATATTAAAATATCGGTCAGACAGAGATTTGATTGCTTCAAGACCTGACTGGTCGCATACCTTAGAATGCCTGAAGTCTATGACTACATTATCCGGATCCTTATACGGATCGAAAGAATCAAGGAACTTTCGCACTGATCCGAAAAACAGTGGACCTGACAGGCCGTAGACACATAATCTTGGTGTGCTTACGAGTGAGTCCAGCTGAATGTTTTTACCGCTTTTCCACGCAAAAACCAGTGCGGATACTATTACACCGGCAGCTACTGCAATCGCAAGATCAGTAAACACCGTTACACCGGACACAAGAACCAGCACAAACGCATCGGCACGAGGCATTTTGTGAACTATACGGATACATGACCACTCAAATGTACTCAATACTACCATAAACATGACTCCTACCAGTGCGGCAAGCGGTATCATTTCTATATACTTCGATCCAAATAAAATACACAGAAGGAGAAATATTGCAGCTGAAATACCGGACAGTCTGCCGCGTCCGCCGGAATTCACATTTATCATACTCTGTCCTATCATAGCACACCCTCCCATCGTCCCAAAGAAACCGGCAACTACATTAGCAACACCCTGCCCAAGACATTCCCTGTTGCTTTGACCACGAGTCTCAGTTATTTCATCCACTAGTGACAATGTCATAAGAGACTCCAAAAGCCCGATGGCTGCAAGGATAAGGGAATATGGCCAGATGACGCTGAGTGTATGCCAATTCAGAGGAATCATTGGAATGTGAAATTGCGGTAATCCTCCGGCAACAGAGGCCATATCTATTACCTGTAGAGTATTTACATTGAACCCAATTACTACTGCAGAAATCACTAAAATAGCTATCAGTGGAGCTGGAACGGCACGCGTCAATCGTGGCAGGAAATGAATGATGAGCATTGTCGATACGACTAACCCTATCATAATCCACAACGTTGGCCCTTCCATCCAAGTCAACATCCCTGCTTCACTGGATAGCTTAAAATGTCTCAGCTGAGAGAGAAATATGACGATTGCAAGCCCATTAACAAATCCCAGCATTACCGGATGAGGTACCAGGCTGATATACTTACCCAACCGCAAAAGCCCTGCAGTTATCTGAATAATACCCATCAATACAACCGCCGCAAACAGATACTCAACACCGTTCTTTGCAACAAGTTCAATCATTACTACAGCGAGGGCACCCGTAGCGCCTGATATCATCCCAGGCCTGCCCCCGGCTGCTGCCGTGATAAGACCGACTATGAATGCTGCATACAAACCGACCAGAGGGTCTACTCCGGCAACAAATGAGAACGCAACTGCCTCCGGCACTAACGCCAGCGCAACAGTCATCCCGGACAGTAAATCGTCCTTTATATTTACACGTCTTTGAATATAAAAATTAAACATGATATTATAAACGCAACAATATTATATCTGTATTTATGGAATATTTTACGTAAAGGAGTACAGATGTGTCATGCATACAAAAAGAACAGGAGGGTGACAGGCCCCTTAAATAAATCGCCTAATCTGATAGACAGGAAAAGAAATTCAAGTGGAAAAACGCCCTGCGCCTGAATGGGATTAAGGTGAAAAAAATCCTTACTGCACATGTGCACACAAAAATACCAAGATCCAATCTTAAGTTATTTAAATTTTCGTGTCAACAGTAATGTTTCATTGCATCAGGTAAAAGCTAATACGGAAAAACAGTAGATATCGTGTCCCATTATTTTGAAGATTCCGATATGTCGCCAGCTATGTTTGTAGAATCATTTAGAATCTGTTTACTATCTACAAAAGTTAATCGGATATAGGTAACTCCATTGATCATTCTGTCCAGGAACGTTTGATGGAATGGCAAGTAGCATCTCCTCAATCGTTTTCTGCCTTTCTGCTAAAGCGGCAAGGGATTCCTTTAACATCGCATTTTCTGCCTTGAGTTGTAATATCTCTTCTTGTTGGTTCTTGACCACTTTTGTCAGTACTGCCGTGATATCCATGGGACTTAAACTTTTACGGTCACTTGTAGCAACCAGGTCGGGAACGTCCTCGGCAATAAACCCAACGTGATTTTCATCTTTGTCTACCTTGTAGTTATATGTAACCGGTGTGAGGTTTTTTAGTGTTGTAATGGCATTGTCATAATCAAGTTCAACAATATTCTCCTTGTAATCACGTGAAGACGCATCTGTCCATACGCCCCCAGATGTTACATGCGCACCGCTTGCCATCTCAAGTGGATGGATTGGGGCCTCTGTACCAATACCGACATTGCCGCCCTTTGTATTTATCTGCATAAGAGTATTTCCTGTAGTGTCTCTGAAACGCCATGCATACAAATCGCTGCTTAGATCACCGGCAAAATTAACTAAATCAAAATAATTCATCCCGTCAACACCATTAGAATACATTTCTATCCGGTGTGTTTCGTCCAACCACATTAGCGCACCCGAAGATGTGCTTAAAGGCATAAAGTCGCCAGTTATCTTGATATGGCCAGCAACTTCAAGTTTTTCCCCCGGTGTAGTAGTGCCAATACCGACTCTTCCTCCAAATGATCCATCACCGCCAATATTTATGTTCCCATGTTGCGGTATTCCGGGTGCCTGGGGCCACAAAAAAGGAATAACTGAGAAAATAGGCGGCAAATGATCGGCTGAAGCGGTCCTATTGGTAAATGAAGACCCTATTACTAAAGAAATTATTACCGTTGCAAATATTCGTCCTGGTTTTATTCCCATCTTAAATCCCCCTTTCCTAATTAAGAATAGTTTTAAAAGTACCGATAAAGTGATTGTGCTATGAGAAAACTATATTTAAACGCGGTAGCATCCGGTTAGGGTTTCGCGAGTGTTCTATTAATTGACCAAAAGCTGTCATTCCCGCCCGCCTGTACCAAATTCGAGCAGGCATTCTTTTAAGCGGGCCTTTGGATACCCGATAAGCTTCTCCTCGTGCCTGCCCGGATGAATCCGTTCGTCAGCCCGACACTCATTCTGGCGGGGACGTGAAAACAGAAAAACACTCGGGTATGACAAAAAACAGTGTACGCAAAAAACTAACCGGACGCTACCGGTTTAAACGAACTACACCCAAGACAGGCATTTAATCAGGTATATTTACCTATTAATTATGTCTAAATTTTTGTTAATCTTCAATTACTTCCGGAACATGGGAAAGGCCCTTCGGTTTCCAATTGTATCAATGGACCTACTCCATCTTTAGACATACTCCAATTACCTTGCAAAGCACACGGATTGATCCATGTACCACTCCCACCACTACATGTGCTAATAGTGCCATTGTAAGTAAAAGACATACAGCAGTCAGGTGGAGGTGATGGCTTAGTTGCAGTTAATATAATCTGCGGATCATTATATGAACCTGTGACATTATATGAACCACAACGACTAGTATTAACAGTTCCACTTATAGAGGTGCCTGTCTGCGTAAGATTCCATATAAAACCAAAATTATCAGTCCATGTACCGGTGATACACTCATTACAGTCAAAACCTCTGTTGGTCGTTATACTACAGATGATGTCCTTGTGAATACCTCCATATTTATTAATATCTGCATCTAGAAGGGCTTCTACACCATCCACGAATGTGGGATTCACAGGTACATAAGAATGGCTTTGGAGTACAATAGTATCCGTTACTGTTTTACCGACAAGAGGATGCATAAAAAGTTCCCACAACGCTGCCGACCATATCTCACCGTCCTCGTGACACTCCCCTGACTTATCAGAATAATGTTTTGTGCTGTCAACCCTTCTTAGGCAGGGAAGATTGTCGTATGTCGAATCCCACTCTCCAATACACGCAGGGTCAAATCCATTGGTAATGCTGATGTCATAGTTACAGCTTGCCGCCCAATAGTCTCCAAACCCCTCTGCCATTGCACTTGCTTCTGTATTACAGAGACCAATATATTTTCCATCGGACGCATTATCCTGGATAGCGTGTCCATACTCATGAAGTATTATGTCTGCATCTTCCGCATCATCTACACCACCTTCTCCAAAGGACAAAAATCCAGCTCCCGGAGGGGAAGGGTAATAGACTGATTGATCTAAGCCATACACCCCATGAGGATCGGCTGTTATCCTTCGTTTGTTAATGTTCTGGAACCCAAGAGATTGAATATATCTTTGGTTCTTATCAATATGATAGTAAACCATTACATGTTCGAACTGATTAGGATTTCTTGTATAATCAAAGTTTCCTGAAATAGTGAAGATGTAACCAAAAAGTGGTGTCTCTAAAATATGCCAGGGAAGTTGGGCCCAATCGGTTACTTTAACAAAAGGGCCAAAGAGAAATTTTAAGCCAAGTATAGATCTTAGTTCAAAAAGCGGATGTGTGATATACGCAGCATCAAAAATTGGGGCGTCAGCATCTGGGCTGCCACCCATATCATCACGAAGGCTTATATCACCTAAAGTGTTGACAGGGTTTGGATCAAAGACCTTTCCCGTTCCATCTACAGATTCTGTAGAATTATTCAACGCGCTTTCAAAATCGCTCCTCTCATCAAATTGTACAAGGTTTCCACTCTGCAAAATAACCCCCGTATGGGCATCGATCATAAATTTCTCTAGAATGAGAGGCTCGATCATAAGAAAAAATTTGTAGACCAAACAGGGCTTCCCCTTGTGTTCAAATATACCAAGTTGAGGTTGAGGTTTTTCTGTAAATTCGAAAATGAATTCTGCACCTTTAAAGGAGAGGTATTCCCCGCTCTCATCTTTTCGAAAATCGTACCTTTGTTGTAAATCCTTTGTAGCAAGCCCAATACACTCATTTTCTGAAAGAACCGGAGTAGTGGAAATATCTATGTTAGGCATATAATAATTATGCACTAGAAAAACGCTGTTATCATCTCCCCTGAGGTGTACTGAAACACCTCCGTTGAATACCGGTAAGCCACCAAATATCTGCTTGTAATGAATACTATTGGAAACCGAGCTCTTTCTTGTTGCTCCCACATCTAACTCAAGATCATTGAACTCCTGGTCTAACCGGAAAAGGGCCGCATTATCACTCAGAAAGTGTTTTGCCGCATCTTCCGGACTACCGGAGAAAGGCAAAGAGAGAGGCATTCCTCTCAAAGTTTTTATCCTGGTCCGTTCAGGATTCCATTTAACCCTTTTTATTTTTGCAACATGTTTTCCCCTAAATTCACCGAGGGCCCTCATTACTTGAGGATTGAACTCCTTCTTTACCATTTGACCAGGAGTGCCTACTCCAGGAGCTGGCCCACCGCAGAGCATAGCAGGCTGGAACAACATACTTAAACCGATAATAAGGAAAACCGAGACGATTGAAATATTTCTATTCATAACATTCCTCCATAAATGTAATGGCGAATGAAGAGTAACATACTATTAGTACTGTTGATATACTATTTTCTCACTCAAGCAAAGGCTTCACCTCCTTCCTCCCTTATTTATTAAAAAAGTATCTTGATTCTGAGTTTTACAGAATATATTTAATGCACAAACCATATGCCAAAGGAAAGTGGTCGCACTGTTTGTAGTAAGTATGAAGTGTTTTAATATCTTTAAGATATTACTTGGTCAATGCTTACACTATAGAAAATTATTATCTTATTAGCGCTCTTTCACGATAGTATACGAGAAAACAGAATAAAAAAGTGTGCCATGACACACTTTTGTCTGGCACATTTGTGTGCCATGGCACACTTTTACATTTTCCAACTCAACATAATATGGACAGTGACTGTTTATATTATGTTGTCCCTATTATTATGATGAAATTAGAATGGAGGGTTTTTGGGACTGTCGTAACCTGCAACTCGTACATCCATTAATTCTATCCCGCCCACCAGTTTGTTATGTGGGGACTATAGATCACGTCTTTTGTTCGAGGAAATCCATGTCTCTCTTTTGCCTTGCAAAACACCCCTACTCTCTTATAATATTCCTGAACATGAAGCGGTAATAATCCGCTTTTATCAAAATCCAAATGCGCAACCGGGGAGACGTGCAATTCCCTCTATCCCATCATTTTAAAGGATGATTTATAGAATGGGTAATGATATCACACACGGATCTGAAGAGGCTGATTCATCTATAAAATATGATGATGAAGGAAACATTATTGATTTTGGCGGTTGGGAATCTGAAGGGGCAAAACTGAGGCACTATCTTACATGGACACCAGAACAGGTCCTAGACTGGCTTGAGGAGGCCAATCGTTTTAATAAGGCAATCAGGAAAGGCGCGAATGTTCTACGAGGAAATCATCAGAAAATTCAATAATGCAGGTGTAAAGTATGCTATTGTAGGTGGGGTAGCAGTCAATCTTCACGGTTATATTCGTATGACTGCTGATCCGGATATAGTTTTAGGGTTGGAAGACAACAACCTTGCAACGGCCATTACAACATTAATAGAATCAGGCTTTGTTTGTAAAATCCCAGTTGACCCTATGGGATTAGCTGATTCTGACACTAGAAATGATTGGATAAAAAATAAAAACATGAAGGCACTTAACTTTTATCGTGATACAGAGGAAGTTGATTTGGTTGTTGACACTCCTGTCAAATATGAAGAAGCAAAAAAAACGATCTTCGCTGTAAAAAATATAAATTATCCCGTAGTTTCAAAAGAGGATTTGATAAAAATGAAAGAAGTGTCAAGCAGACATCATGATATAGACGATATTAAAAAACTCAAAATCTTAATAGATATTGAGCAAGAGAATAAATAGTTTTCCTCTGCGCCTACCCGGTGAAATTTGAAGCTATTTCACCAGGGCCATACATCAATACTCAGTTCTTAAATCTATTAATTTTTTAGTTGTCTCTTCCGCGTCAATTCTAATCGGAAAGCACCATACATATTTAATTGGCCTGATTGAAAACAAAAGCTAAGCTTCCGATATGCCTAGAACTCCTTGAGTAACAATTCCAAGCGCTACACATCAATCCAGCCAAAGGCATGTACATGATAACAATTAGACCAAAACCGTGAAAATCATATAATATTTTACGCTTTTTCACTGTTTTATTGACAAAAACGGCCGTATCGGAAGAGTGATAAACAATTATCTTCTTATAAGAGAAGGTTATGTACCAATAAACATAAAATTTCTTGACCGGAAATTATACTATGATGCATTTAAGGAATTTGACGACAAAAGAAAAACGTCAATTATGGAGGAGATCGTTGGGAAAGCGATTACCAATAGTTATCACAAAAGATTGGCATATCTTGAAGGAATGGAAATAGTAACACTTGCAGAGTACGCACACAGAGAAAAAAAATCTCACTCTAACTTAATCAACAAAGCACATCGTCAAACCATAGAAGCATTTTTAGAAAAAGGTGTATGGAAAATTAGTACTTCGTATACTTTCCCTTTTCCAAACCGATTCTTTAATCTTCTCTGCAATGTCATATACTACGGGTACCAGTACGAGGGTCAGAAGGGTTGAGAATAATAATCCTCCTATTACGGTAATACCCATAGGCATCCTGAGTTCTGCACCTTCACCCAAACCCAGTACCAATGGAAGTAATCCAAGTACGGTAGTGGTTGTCGTCATCATTATCGGACGCAACCGTATCTTGCCTCCCTCGATAATAGCTTCTCGTCTTGGCATTCCTTCTTTTATGCGGGCGTTTATGCAATCAACAAGAATAATTGCATTGTTTACTACAATACCCGCCAGCATGACAACACCTATCAGCACTATGACGCTCACAGGTTTTGACGTTATAAATAATGCCGCTGCTACACCGACCAGGGCAAATGGTATAGTAAACATGATCACAAAAGGGTGAAGGAGCGACTCGAATTGTGACGCCATTACGATGTAAACCAGGAATATAGCCAAAAGAATAGCAAAGGACATACTGGAAAATGCGACAAGCATTTCACGACTCTGCCCACTGACAGCCACCTCATAACCATCAGGTATTCTGATATTCGAAATCTTTTCCTCTATATCCATAACTGTGCCGCGCAGATCCCTACCAACCAGATTTGCGGAGACTACGGCTACACGTTCCTGATTGAGGCGTCTTATCTCACCAGGACTTTTTTGAACATAAATCCCTGCAACCGATGCCAGAAGAATGGGCCTCTCTCCCCCAGGATTTACTACAAAATTCTCTAAATCCTCCACACTACCAATATCTTTCTTTCTTGCACGGACACGAACGTCAATCTTCCTGTCTCTTTTGGAAAATTCTGTGCTGATATTACCACGGACATTATCACGAACATTGTTCGCAATTGTGTTTAAATCTAATCCAAGCTGTGATAGCTTTTGTCTATCAAAGATGATTTGGACTTCAGGTATTCCCTCCTCTATCGTAGACTTAATATCCGTTAGACCTTCAACCTCTCCCATTACGGCCATCACCACATCTGATAATCTTTCAATTACGCCAAGGTTATAACCATTTATCTCCACCTCAACAGGTGTCGCATAACTAAAATAGGAGAGTCGTGAGAATTTATATTCAACTGCCGGAAGCGGCTTGAGCTTTTCCCTTAAGTCTGCCATTACCTCTTCCTCCAGAGCACGATTAGACTTCTCCCTTAAACTTATATTAATTTCTCCTATGTTCTCCCTCTCTTCTGCTATGGCCCCACCTGATTGACTAGTAGATCCGGCTATAGTGTATATTGTCTGTATCTCGGGGTTATGACCTACTATTGCCTCAATCTCCTTAACGGCATCCAGTGTACCGGAAAGTGGTGTCCCGGTTGGTTTCCTGATATTGATGGTAAACTCACCCTGACTCAGCTCCGGTATAAGCTCCTTGCCCAGATTTATAAACATACACCATGAACCACCAAGTATTGAAAACGCGATAATAAACACTAATAATTTATTTGATAGTGCAAAACCAAGGATTCCTGGATAAACCCTCGTAATCGTAGAGAAAATCGCGTTAAACACAAAGAACAATGGGTAGAGTAATATATAAAGAATTTTTGATGGTAGAGATCCGCCATCTGTGGCAGCATCTTGTCCCTCTTCTTGAATATTCGAAGTTCTTATTCGTCTGACACTCACGGATGACAACATCGGAATCAGTGTAATAGCAACAAGAAGTGATATCAGGAGCGAAAATGTCACTGTGAGTGCCTGATCATTAAACAGTTGACCGGCTATACCTTTAACAAAAATTATGGGTATAAACACACATATGGTTGTAAGGGTAGAAGCAATTACGGCCCCGCCAACCTCACTTGCACCCTTTATAGCAGAATCAATTACATTATGTCCGCTTTTACGATACCTGTCGATACTTTCGAGTACAACTATTGCGTTATCTACAAGCATCCCGATACCAAGAGCAAGACCGCCCAATGACATTATATTCAGTGATACTCCCGATATGTACATGAAGAAGAATGTTGATACAATGGAGAGAGGAATTGCAAGACCGATGATCAGCGTACTCTTAATACTCCTCAGAAACAGGAAGAGGACTATTACCGCTAAAATGCCACCCCAGAGAGCGGTGTAGATTACCTCTCTTATTGAACTTTCAATGAATCCGGATTGGTCAAACGTTATGTCCAACCTGATAGAACTAGAAAACTTCCTCAGCTTTTTTTCTAACCCACTTAACTGTCCCTTAACTAATCTTGCTACTGTTACCGTATTTGCACCGGCTTCCTTAAATATAGCGACCTCTACACTCTCTTTTCCGTTTACACGGGTTATTACATCACGTTCTTTGTGACTTTTGTTTACGCTTCCAACGTCTTTTACCTTAATAGCAACACTGTTTTTAAAGTCTATAACGACATCATTTATCTCTTCTACCCGCCGAAACTCATTAAAAGTCCTTACGATATATTCAACCTCCCCCTCCTTAATGTTACCAGCAGTAAGATTAATATTCTCTTCTTTGAGGCGTTCGATTACCAGAGAAATAGGTATCCCCAGATTTGCCAGTCTCGCTTCCTCCAGATCAACATGTATTTCCTCCTCCAACCCACCACTTACTCTTACGGCAGCAACACCACTAACAGTCTCCGCACCTGTTATTCCACTCTCTACAGATAAGCCCTCAAGAACTGGCTTCAGTTCATCTTCTGCCAGAATACGAAGTGTAATAAGGTCTTCATCCCCGTACAAAGATAGCCTCATAATAGGATCAAGAGAAGGGTCAAAGCGCATCAGGATCGGCCTTTCTGCATCATCCGGCAGATCTACCAGATCCAACTTCTCACGTACGTCCATTGAGGCAAAGTCCATATTGGTTTTCCAGGCAAACTCAATTACCACCTCAGAAACATCCGACCTTGACCTGGAACTTACACGTATAACATCCGAGATTACACTCACCGCATCTTCAATCGGCTTTGAAATAAGGTTCTCGATTTCACTGGGAGCAGCGCCGGAATACTCTGTCCGCACTGTTAATGTAGGGTATGAAATATCCGGCAGAAGGTTTATAGGCAGTCGCTTGTAAGATATTAATCCGAAGACAACAAGAGTAATCATCAACATTACGACGGTGACCCGCCTTCTTGTTGAAAATTCAACTATTTTCAATGTTAATAACCTTTCTTTCCTTAAATTTTGTCCCACCTTTCATACTGTTCACCACAAACAATATGAATTGGCTTACCAAAATTTGTAAAACAAACAACTAAACAACTTTTACCTCTTCCTGCATCCTCACATTCACACCTTAAATCATAAAACTAGAAACCACAATTGATCAAGTGTTGGTATGGGCGATCTGTTAAATTATTATTGCTCGTAATTCTATAATAGTCAATTGTAATTTGCAATTCGATGTATAGCTACTCTTGTCGATTGATCAAGCTTAACGCTAAAGACGCTCAGGAAGCTTTAATCAGCAGTATGTGCACAGTTTTCACGGAAGCTGAAGTCACTTCCTTAATCCATGAAAAGCGAAGAGAGGAACTTACTCCCAAAAAAATCAACCTCCCGAACGGATACAATGTCATTGCCGTACAGATCCCAGCTCGCACTGCTAATGCACTGGGCTCCCGCTTCGAGTAGTAACCATCATTTTATGGTAGATAGTGAACTGATGACTAGAGAAGTGCTCTACGTTGGTTCCGCAACTTCAGTTGAGAATTGTATATCACTGATGACTGAAAAACGAGTCCGCTATTTGCCTGTTATGGAAAAAAGGCATCTAGTCGGAGTAGTGACACAGGGAGACGTCGTCAAGCAGTTAATAGCAGATCAGAAATTTGAGAATGTGGAACTGGAGAGATACATTCATGAAGAGTGTTAAGTACATTCTGTAAAGAGATTGTAAATCATCATCGAGGCATGTGTATAATAAACAAAAGAGTAAGGACGTTGGCGCTGATTTTTTTGTGACAAAGCCATTTGACCCTGATGAAATAATTAAGAAAGTTTCTAAAGTTCTTAAGATAGGAATATAGAGAACATTAGTTTGTCATAATACAATTAACTTGTCTTCTTCGTTCAAATATATCATTATACTAACTTTAAGCTGGATCAGCTTGAGGGGACAGGTCAGTTAAATTCAATGTGGTTATACTAATATAAAATTCATGTTAGATTAGGGAGAAAGTAATGAGCATGTTTTGTTTTCAATGTCAAGAAACCGCGAATAATTCCGGATGTACGGTAAGAGGTGTATGTGGTAAATCGGAAATAACCGCTAATCTTCAAGATTTATTGATTTTTGTGCTCAAGGGCATATCCATCTATGGGCTTGAAGTGAACAGGTTTGAACGTATTGACAATAAAACTGGTTTGTTTATTGCTAAATCTCTTTTTTCGACAATCACAAATACTAATTTCGATAATGAAAGAATTATCTCCTTAATTAAAGAAGGTCTGGAAATTAGAGAGAATTTAAAAGGCCATTTATTATCTGTCTCTACAGAAAAAGAATTTTTTGAAAATATTCCGGATTGTGCTTTATGGCATTCTGAAAACGTCGACGACTTTCATGAAAAAGCTAAAGAAGTTGGTTTTTTGTCCTTTTTAGATGAAGACATTCGCTCTTTAAAGGCATTTATCATTTACGGATGCAAGGGTATTTCAGCTTATGCTGACCATGCGGCAATATTAGGTTTTGAAGAGCAGGAAATATATGACTTTATAATGGAAGGATTAGCCGCAACCACTCAAGACTTATCAATAAAGGAGCTGCTGGATGTCTTGGAAAGGACAGGGAAATGCGCCGTTAGAACAATGTCACTTTTGGATAAGGCAAATTGCGAAAGTTTTGGTCATCCGGAAATAACCAGGGTAAATATTGGAGTCGGTAATAACCCCGGAATTTTAGTCTCAGGACATGATTATAGGGATTTAGAAGACCTCCTTAAACAAACTGAAGGAACAGAGGTTGATGTTTATACACATGGTGAAATGCTTCCGGCACATTATTACCCGTGTTTTCGGAAGTATAGACATCTTGTTGGAAATTATGGAAATGCCTGGTGGCAGCAGACCAAAGAATTTGATTCTTTTAATGGTCCTGTTTTAATAACAACAAATTGCATTGTTCCTGTAAAGGATGCATATAAAGATAGAATATTTACAACAGGTATGTCCGGACATCCTGGTGTAAAGCATATTGCCGGCAGGAAAGATGGAGGAATGAAAGATTTTTCTGAAATAATAAGACTTGCCGGAAAATGTCCTCCTCCTATGGAACTGGAAAAAGGTGAAATCGTTGGTGGTTTTGCACACCATCAGGTTTTAGCCCTGAAAGATAAAATAGTTGATGCAGCAAAAACAGGAAAGATTAAACGTTTTATTGTAATGTCCGGTTGTGACGGTAGGCACAAATCGAGAGAATACTATACAGAAGTCGCCAAAGCCTTACCGAAAGATACTATTATTTTAACCTCAGGGTGTGCAAAGTATCGTTTCAACAAATTGGATTTAGGTGATATTGATGGAATTCCAAGAGTACTCGATGCGGGACAATGTAATGATTCATACTCTCTGATCCTTATTGCACAAAAGCTTGCGGAAGCCTTTGATCTGACTGATATTAATGAATTGCCTCTTTCTTTCGATATTGCATGGTATGAGCAAAAGGCAATAGCAATATTATTGGCATTGTTTCATTTAGGTGTAAAGAATTTAAGGCGAGGCCCAACATTACCCGGGTTCTTGACACCTGATATGGCAAAAGTTATGGTTGAAAAATTTAATGTAAAACCTATTGGTGAAGTTTCAGAAGACATTAAAGAAATGCTTTCCGGAAATTAATTCAAACCAGCCTTGAAAAAACGGAATAAAACCTGTTTTTTAAAGACAAAGAGGGATATAACGGAGAGGAAGAACCTTATTCGAGAGGGAGGTGGAGATCGGTGAGTGAAAGACCAAGGCCATTTGCACGAATGTTAATTGTATGCTTCTTTTTCCTTATCGCTGTGTCACTCTACATCTTGCTACCTCGTTACTGGCACGGCATACCTGAAACTATTAAACATCTGCTCCTTGTACTCAGCGCCTTAATGTGTATTCATATCATAGAGTACGCGTTCTTCTGGTGGGAAATATTTGGGCACATGAAAAGCATTTTTACGGAAACCCTTTCTCCCACAAACAAGCTTATCAATGATAACAGAGCCCTGATAGAAAAAACTTTATGCTCGTCCAATCAGCTCATCGGTACAGCCGCAATCTGTGGACTTACCGATATATATTATTCACGCAAGGATACCAAAAACGATCTATATAATGCCGTAAAAAATGCCGAGAAAAGATTGTGGTTACTTGGCATTGCACACTCTGAGATTGTTCAATTGGATGATTTGCTCTCCTCCCTTGATGAAAAGATAACATGCGGTCTGGATGTCAGAATACTTTTACTTGATGCACTTCAACCTGCGGCGGTCTTTAGAACATTACTTGAGAGCACCGCTTCTGAGGTAACAAAAATCGTTAATACTGATAGAACAAAAATAAAACCATCTGATCCATTCTTCCATCAAAGGGTTTATAGTGATTTTGTCCATGCATGTAACAGGCTTCGAATCTTTCCAAATGTTGGATCAAATGTCAGGTTTTATACGCATACTCCAAACTGCTGGTTAATGTTAGTAGACAACACTGTTCATTTTCAACCCTATACCTTTGGCAGAAGCCTGGAACAAAACGTATCAAATCGGTGCATCGGTGATAACATGCCGGTGTTTAAATTCCAGAAGCAACTGGATGTAATGACTTTTGATATACTCAAAGACCATTTCCTGAAAATGTGGATTACCTCAAATATAGACCTGTTTCACGCGGAAACTCGAAATGCGGATCGTGGTCGTATAGTTAAAGAGATATTTGATTTGCATTCCTGGTGGTTTAAGCAGGTGCATGGGGTGCTTTACCAACCGAAGGATAGTTTTGTGAATGCAATTGACCTGCGTAAATTTCCAAGACAACCCTGGAAGTGGGGCCAACCGTCAGTGAGCTTATGTCCGGAAGAGAGTAAGAAAACTATTACAGTAAAATCCATTTGTGATTATTCCTGTAAAGGCTTGGCCTTACAGATAGAAGATATTTCCGGGCTGAGTAATAGACAAGTTGTCTGCCTACAAGGGGATTCCCCTCCAGAACCATTTGAAGCCAATTACATAATGGATTATTTTCGAAAAATTAAGAGATTTAAGATCACGCGAATAGCAGATGGATCGCAGCCAATAGTTGGAGTTCAGGCAATTACAGAAGCAGAAAGAGACGATAAATCGGATTGAATTAACGTCCGTATACCACTATTGGAGACAAAATAACATAACCAATGAAAGAATGGAAGCAGGTTTTTTTATGAAATTGAGCGAGAGAACATGTCGGGCTGAAATTCTGGAAAAAATATTTCCGGAGAAAACAAAACTGAAAATCAGACTACTTGAAATTCCGTTTCATGCGCTTTGTGTCCATTTCCCAACAGCCCTCTACCCTGTGGCAATTATCTTCCTTTTCCTTGCCTTGATTTTCGATCGGGATTCATTCCGTAATACATATTTTTACCTTATGATAATTGCTGCTTTTTTTACACCGATTTCCCATCTTACCGGAATACTTGAGTGGAAAAATAAATATAGAGGAGCAAAAACCCATATTTTTATTAACAAAATACGCTTCAGTCTGATTTTAAGTGTAGTCGGAGCATTATGTGTTATCTGGTACTGGTTTTGTCCGGAAATGCTGAATTATACCGGTATATATAATATAATTTTCATTATTTTAAATATTTCTACTTTACCACTTATCATCTATCTTGGGCATCTGGGAGGCAAGCTAGTTTACGGACTGCCTCGATGAAAAATCTGTCAGTGCTTCTTAGGCGGATGAAATAAGGAGAGCGATCTATGAATAATCAAATAGAAAGATTAGGAAAACGAATTAAAGAGTTGGAAAAGGTAATAGAAGTTTTGATAGTTGTAATTCCCAAGGAGGAGGCTACATACAAATTCTACCAGGATCTTGCAAATTCTACAGAACATGAGGGTACCAGAAGAATGTTCATTAAAGTTGCTAACCAGAAGCTCTCTCATAAAGGTATGTTGGAGATGGAATTAAAAAAGTTACAATATGAAATAGACAAATTAAAGTCTACGGGAAAATGAAATTCAAAAAAAGGATATAAGAGAATGACAAATGCGAA
This sequence comes from Candidatus Scalindua sp., assembly GCA_021777035.1. GTDB lineage: Bacteria > Planctomycetota > Brocadiia > Brocadiales > Scalinduaceae > Scalindua. The sequence continues at coordinate 22,415 of JAIQZR010000045.1, forward strand.
GATTATGATTGTGGAAGACGAGTGGATTCTCGCCGAGGACACACAAAATAGATTAGAGGATTTGGGATATGTTGTTTCTTCCCTGGCGTCTACCGGAAAGGAAGCGATTCAAAAGGCGGAAGAGGATAAACCGGATTTGATATTGACGGATATTGTTTTAGAAGGTGAAATGGATGGGATTGAGGTGGCAAAACAAATCTATTCAGATTTCGATATTCCCTTTATATTTCTAACCGCTTATGCTGATGATAAGATTCTGGAGCGAATAAAAGTAACAGAACCGTTTGGATATATCGTCAAACCTTTTACAAGTGAGGACTTGAAAATTGCTATTGAACTGGCTCTTTATAAACACAAAGCCGAAGGGAAAAGAAAAAAACAAATTCAAGATCTCAGCAATGCGCTGGCTAAGACCAGGGCACTGGCTGGACCTCTTCACATTTGCTCTTCTTGTAAAAAAATACAAGATGAGGATGGTGATTGGAAACTAATTGAAGATTTTATTCGTGAGCATTTTGACACGGAATTCAAACATATGGTTTGTCCTGTTTGTGAGAAAATCCGTAATACATAAGAAGATTTTCTGGCAACTTGAAGACAACGTGTCAATATAAATGCTGAATAACTTTATAATAAAGTTGTTTAAAGAATAATATAGGAGTGATTATGGATACATCATTAACCGATATTTTCTGGGTTTTAATATGCGCTGGTCTGGTTTTTCTCATGCAGGCAGGATTTACCTGTCTGGAATCAGGTCTGACACGATCAAAGAATAGCATAAACGTTGCAATTAAAAACATTTCCGACTTTGGTATCTCGACAATCTTATTCTGGACTTTTGGCTTTGCGCTGATGTTTGGAACATCCCTTAGCGGGTGGGTCGGTTCAACCGGATTTATTTTCTCTCTCGATAATGGACCCTGGTTAAATGCATTTTTCCTTTTTGAGATTATGTTCTGTGCCACAGCAGTTACCATTGTTTCAGGTGCAACCGCTGAAAGATTGCGGTTCAGCAGCTATATTATCATATCAATTATACTTTCCGGTCTGATATACCCGGTCTTTGGACATTGGGCATGGGGAGGAATACAGACAGGAACACTCTCTGGCTGGTTAGGAAAAGCAGGTTTTGTAGATTTCGCCGGTTCTACTGTTGTTCACAGTGTAGGCGGTTGGGTATCATTGGCCGTATTGCTGGTTATCGGCCCCCGTACAGGTCGCTTTCTTCCGGATGGAGCACACATGAAGATCAATGGCAGTAATCTTCCCTTATCGGTACTAGGAGTATTGCTTCTTTGGATAGGTTGGTTCGGGTTCAATGGCGGCAGCACCCTTGCCATGAATGATCAGGTTGCCGCTATTGTCACAAATACATTTCTGGCTGGCGCCTCAGGTACGATGGTAACACTCACTATAGGATGGATAATTCGAAAGCAGGCGGATGCTGAACTGGTAATATTTGGATCAATTGCCGGCCTTGTAGCGATTACTGCTTCAGCACATGCTGTCAACACTGTTTCAGCACTGGCCATCGGTGGAATTGGCGGAACGGTGATGTTAGGAGTAGAATACCTTCTGGATTATTTACAGATTGATGACGCAGTTGGTGCCATTCCCGTCCACCTGGGTGCTGGTGTATGGGGTACGCTTGCTGTAGCGATTTTTGGCAAGGAAGAGATCCTGCATACAGGTCTAAACCGTGGCGAACAACTCCTGATTCAAGCATCAGGTATAGGTGTATGCTTTTTGTGGGCATTTGGTACCTCTTATGGACTTTTTCTATTAACAAACCGGTTCTTCCCTTTGCGAGTCTCTCTGGATGACGAATACATTGGCCTTAATGTCTCAGAACATGGAGCGACGACAGAACTTCATGACATGTTCAGTACTATGGATAGTCAGGCCAGAACCGGAGATATGAGTCTCCGTGTACCGGTAGAACCGTTCACAGAAGTCGGACAAATAGCTAAACGTTACAATTGGGTGATGGATGCCCTGCAGAAGGAGGCAGCGAAGACAGAATCTTCTCTTCGGGAGAAAGAGCTGCTTCTACGCGAAATTCATCATCGGGTAAAAAACAATTTACAAGTCATTTCCAGTCTGCTCAGTCTTCAATCCAGATCCAGTAAGGATGAACACGCTATAGAGATGGCGCAAGAAAGCCAGAACCGAATTAAGGTAATGGCGCTTATTCACGAAAAACTTTACCGATCAAAAGATTTTGCTAATGTTGATTTCAATGACTATATCAAAAATCTGGTAAACGACCTATTCGTCTCCTACAAAGTGAGTACTTCCAGAATTTCGTTGAAGATGGATATTGAAAATATTTCTCTGGGAATTGATACCGCCATACCCACCGGATTGATCATTAATGAACTGGTCACAAATTGCCTGAAATATGCATTCAGGCCGGACAAGGACGGTGAAATCAGGATATCTCTTCGTTTACTTGATAATGGCAAGAAAGAATTAATAGTCAGTGATAACGGGGTTGGGCTTCCTGATAGCCTTGATGTCAAAAAGGCGGAATCCCTGGGTTTGCGAATGATAACCAATCTAACAGAACGTTCGCTACATGGTAAGGTTAATATAAACAGGAAAAACGGAACAGAATTTCAGATAACTTTTAAAGAGAAAGAATATAAGGATAGAGTTAATGCCCGGAATATATAACTCCCTTATTAGTTAAAGTCGCGCGGAAAATGCCGGAAATCATTATGAAGAATATGAATGAGGATTTATTTTAAAATAAATAATTGATTAAAAGACTTTTAAAATGCCAGATTGGGGAAATTGTAAATTTCTGATAGGAGGAGGAGATGACTATGACAAAGACAAGAATCATGATTGTGGAAGATGAGTGGATGATTGCGGAAGAAATCAGGATGGTATTACAAAGCATGAAATATGAGGTAACCTCTATGTCATCTTCAGGAGAGGAGGCAGTTCAAAATGCGGAGAAAGATAAGCCAGATTTAGTACTGATGGATATCGTGCTGGAAGGAGAAATGGACGGCATAGAAGCAGCTAATGAAATCCGTTCCCGCTTTAATATTCCAGTTATTTATCTAACGGCTTATACCGATGATAAAATTCTGGAACGGGCAAGTATAACTGAACCGTTCGGATACATCGTCAAGCCTTTTGTAAATGAAGACTTGAAAATATCAATTGAAATTGCCATGTACAAGCATAGGATGGAAAAGGAAAGAAAGCGGTTCATTGAAGAACTACAAGGTGCACTACCAAAGATCACATCATTGTCCGGCTTACTTCCGGTCTGTCCTTCCTGCAAAAGGATACGAGATGCAGATGGTAATTGGAAGTAATGTAAAAAGCAAGAGACTACAGTGGAAATATGGAATGAGAGATTGTAATAAAATGAAAATTTCTGAGTATGCCGATAGTTTAGAAGCAAGACAATTCATTTTTAACTCTGATGGTTTTCTAATTTATTAACCAGAGGCTCTTAGAAACAATTATTATTGGAGGTAAACATTATGTGTTCCAAGTTGATTAAATCATCGTTTTCAATGCTTGTACTTGTAATTTCAATATCCATTATTAGAAATAACTATACTTATGCTCAAGACATAGAAAATAATAGCGTGAAGTGCTTGCAAAAATTGGCAGATTCAACAATTAACATGTTAGTTGCCACGAGAAGTGTTATAGCAAAGAACCAGGACCTCATAAATATAGACCCAGTAACGGGAAACTACTATTTCAAAGGCTTTGTACCTGCCCTGGTTGGTTCGGAAATAGCTAATGATTTCAGTTTGATGACCGGATATAAACTAAAGCAAACGAGCCTTAAACTCAGGAATCTTAATAATAGACCTGATGAGTGGGAAAAGAAAATATTAAATAAATTCGAGCTACCAAAATATCCAAAAGGTACTGGGTTGGGCGAGATTCTGGAAACAGATGGCAAGAAAATCTATAGATACATGAAACCAATTTATGTTGAAAAAGCGTGTTTGAAATGTCATACCTCAAAAGATAAAACACGACCTGAAATAAGAAAATTTCTGGAGAGAAAATATCCGTATGATCAGGCATTTGGGTATAAAGAAGGAGACGTTCGTGGCGGAATAAGCATTATTGTGTCACTTGAAAATTAAGTATAAAAAAGGTGGCTTTCGCAGACCGGAAGGAATATAAATTTGCAACTTTCATCTTTGATTATATCAATCGTTAATCTTGATATTTGTGTGACTTATTGGTTAAATTGAGGTGTAAAATGAGGTATACAAAGGTTGTTTTTAAACTATTTTGTTTGTTTTTATTGATGTCTTTCGTACCTCTTGGTATTGCAGGTACTATAGTTTACAAACATGTCCATGACAGAACACGAGATGAAGTATTCAGGCAACTGAGGTCTATGTCATATAGCCTTAATAACCAGTTGGATCTCTTATTGTCTAAAAGAAGATTCAGGGTTGCAGATTTTGGCTCAGATGGGTTTATCAGAGACCGTGTAGAACAGATGACCCAAATGCCTCCTGAATCTTTTCAAATAAACGAAGAACTAAATACCCACTTAATAGTAAATAAGAAAAGATTAGACCCTGATATTCTTGAGATAGAAATTCTTAATCATGAAGGAAAGGTTATTGCTTCAACTTCTAAAGAACAGATAGGTGGTGACAGATCGCACGAAGACTATTTCAGAATCCCATTCGTTTTACTTGAGAATAAAGGTCCTTATTTTTCAGATGCCCTTCAAAGCGCAGAAACACGTGACACTTTTCATTTAGTATTTTCTACCTTATTAACAGAAAGAATCTTGCAAAGGCCCTTAGGGGTTATAGTAACGAAGGTAAAAGGCGACATCCTTCAGGGTGTACTTAACCAATATATGCATCACCCTGATAAAGAAGGTTTTGGATCTTTCGGTGAAATATATATTGTCAACAGAGACAAGATAAAGATAGCTGATGCAACTAATGGTGTAATTTTTAATCAGATAGTTGATACAAAGGAAGTACAAGAAGTTTTGGTTTCAAAAGAAGAGTTATCCGGTATATATAGGAATTACAAGGGTGTTCCGGTATTAGGTTCGGCATTGTTTGTACCTGAAGCAAACTGGGTAATTATTGCGGAGAAAAGCGTTAAAGAGGCTTTCTTGCCATTGACAAGGATTAAATATATATTTGTGTTCTCGGGAGGTGGGGTATTTTTTCTCGTACTTTTTTTTGGATTTGTTATTTCTGCTAAAATGAATGTAATTATAAAGAAAATGACAGAAGGGATCAAAAGGATTGCAAATGGTGATTTAGAGCATTCAATAGCAATTGGTAAAAGGAATGATGAAATAGGAGAGGTAGTTGAATCATTTAATTCAATGACGATCAAACTCAAGGAGCTCCTCAACGAAAAAGAGTTGCTTATGCGTGAGATTTTCCATAGAGTCAAGAATAATATGCAAGTTATTTCCAGCTTGCTCAGTCTTCAATGTAAATACATAAAAGATGAAAAGTATATTGAAATGGTTAAAGAAAGCCAGGACAGGATAAAAGCGATGGCTCTTATTCACGAGAATCTTTACCGATCTAAAGATTTATCAAATATTGATTTCAATGATTATGTTAAGTCACTAGTAAATGGATTGCTTCTATCTTATAAAATGGATACTAATAAAATTACTTTAAAGATTAATATCGAAACTTTTTTCTTCGCAATTGAAACCGCCATTCCATGTGGTTTAATTATCAATGAGTTGATCTCCAATTCTCTGAAATACGCTTTTCCGGAAGACAGAGATGGTGAAATCAATATATCGTTACGTTCACTGGATAAAGATGAGCTTGAAATAATAGTAAGCAATGACGGTGTTAGTTTTCCCAAAGACCTGGATTTCAGAAATACCGAGTCACTAGGTTTGCGGCTTGTCACCAATTTAGCGGAAAAGCAGCTTCATGGTAAGATAGAACTGAACAGGAGCAAGGGGACAGAATTCAAAATTAGATTTAAGGAAATAAAGTATAAAAAAAGGATGTAAGAGAATTGACCTGCCTCCCAAAAACTGATCCGGTTCTAAAATTAGAATAATATATGAGCAATTGAAACATAATGGGATTTTTTTAAATTACTGCTTTTGTTGCAAAATTATTAAATAAGGAGGTGTGTTTTGAAATGTTATATTTGTAACAAAGAAGGGAAAGAGAGTGATGCAGTAGCAATATGCATCGTTTGCGGAATAGCTGTCTGTATGGAACACCAGATCCGTGAGCAGGTACCGGTAAAAGAGACATACAAATGGGGATTAGGGGAAGAAGAGGTGACTTTGCCAATGCCGCTACCACGCATTCTATGTACCTGGTGCTACGAGGCGCTTATCGTTCAGAAGCAGAAGTGATACTGTTGATTAGAAGTTATTGATATTATGGACAAGAATAGCCTTTGCGAAAAACTATCTAAACATTTGGAGATAATTTCTAAATGTTCTATTTCAACTGAGCATGGGATCGTTCTGTTGGCAACTATCCTGGAATCACGCTATCCGTATGTATACCCGAGAGATAGCGCCTGTGCCTCTATGTTGTTCAGACAAATGGTGGAAAAAGACCTTGATCCCAATGGAGACGCCTTTAACCTTCTAAAGGGATTAGCTCAGTTTATTTCTCATGTACAGGATGAGAGTGGGGAGTGGGTACAGCGTTATGGCTTGAATGTACAGAAAAAAGCCATTTACATTCAGGAGGATAATACTGCTTATGGAGGCATCATCCTGGCAAATTACTTATTGACCTGTTACTCTCTCCAAGAAGAGCCTGCTGAATTAGAAGACTATCTTAAAGGGATAAAAAAGGCTATTCAATATGCCATGAAGCATTTTTATCGCGAGGAGATTTTCCTCTTTTTCTCAACAACGGGCATACATGAATCAGCAATTGAGAAGGGATATAGCATCTGGGTAAATCACGTTTACATACTCTTCTTTAATCTCATATCCCAGCTATCAAATAAATTCAACCTGAAAGACTTTTTCGCTGAAGAGCTCTCATTCAAATGCCGATTCAGCCAATCCGTTCATCGGCGCTTCATCCTCAGCGACAGATTTGTCAGGCGCATAACAAAAGATGGCACTTTTGATCTGAGACCCGATATTACAATGTTGAGTCCCGTTTACTTCCAGTGTACGGAAGACGATTGTGATTCCTGCATCATAGATGAGAATCCTGATATTATCTCCAAGTCTATCAACTTCATGGTAGATAACTTATGGGATCCTGAACTTGGTATGTTACAGAGATATCTTCCCTTTACAGAAGACATTGAAACTCATATTCATGCCGGAAACGGGCCATGGATTCAATATACCGCAATGCTGGCTCAATATTACTATAAAGAGGGAGCGATAGAAAGGGGAGATGCGATACTTAATCAAATTGACAAGTATAGCACTGGCGAAGGGTATCTTCCTGAGCATTTGAGTACGAAAAGAAGGTTTGAAGAATTTGTACGGCTGGAGTGGGAAGTAGGACTTGATGCTAAAAAAGAATTTCATCCTGACATCTTGATTCCCGGCTTATCCTATGACTTCATTGTAGAGGAGCTTTTCTTCATGAAGAAAAGTTACGATAAGATTAGGAAAGATATTGCTGATGGCAAGAAAACTGTCATCCATTTTGCCGTACCACTTATGTGGTCTCACGTTGAATACGCGAAGGCACTTATTGCCCGTTATGAGCACATTAATGCAGACCAAAATTTGAATAAACAAGAGATGTTATAAAAAAAGAAGTAATATATCGTAAATAATCTTATAAGGAGGATAAGAAATGGCTAATAGGCGGCTAAAGGAAATATTGGATATGGCAATTCAGATTAAAACTGATGCATATGAGTTTTATTCTACTGCCGCAAACACAGCAAAAGATCCTTCCGCAAAAGAGTTACTCAAGGGATTTGCAAATATTGAATTAAAACACAGGGAAAAATTCAAAAATTTCGATTTAAACGAAGTTGAAAAAGAACATCATACCATTAAAGCAACACACGATTTTCATCTGGAGCAGTATTTGTTGGATAAAGAGATTACTCCGGATTCAACCGTTCAGGATATAATGGTACATGTAATGAAGAGAGAACAAAAGATTTATGCATTTTATGACAATATGTTGAAGTTTTTTACCAGTATTCCCGTCAGGAATCTCATTGAGGAATTAGCAGCGGAAGAATTGGAACACAAAGTAAGAATTGAGACAGAATATGATGATATTTTTTATAAAGAAGATTGAAAACATATTAACATTCCAAGGCTATCCGGATAGTAAAAAAATTAAAGTTTTATTTATTGTTGATTATACTTATCCCGCCGTAAATATTAATCACATATTGAATGGTTTTGATATTAAGCATTCTATCGCATCAGGATAGTTTACATAAGAGAAACGATACCGCTATGTGATTGTAAAGAATACACTTGAAACAATTCAGATATACTATTAGAATCCGTCTTTATACAGAGAAGATAAAGAGGAACTTGGTGTTTGCACTTAATTTTACAACTGACGAAGTGGTACGATAAGAATTAGACGATATGAAAAAGGAATTGAAAATATATCTTGATACTTCAGTAATTGGCGGGTGCCATGATGATGAATTCGCTGAATGGTCAAAAAAATTGATAGAGGAGCTTAAAACAGGATTATATATTCCTGTTGTGTCGGAACTCACAGAGGCCGAAATAGGAAATGCTCCGGAACAGGTTCAGAATGTATTGATTGATTTGTTAAAAAGCAATTGTGAAGTATTGGTTGAAACTGAAGAATCGATAGCGTTAGCGCAAAAATATATAAATGTAGGGATATTATCTAGTAATTTTGAAGATGATGCCAGGCATGTTGCCATAGCAACAACAAATAGCATTGATATGATTGTAAGTTGGAATTTTAAACATATTGTTCATTTTGAAAAAATCAGGTGGTTTAATAGTGTAAACCTTGCCGAAGGTTATAAATTAATTGAAATATTTTCACCAAGAGAGGTCATCCATTATGAATCTTAAATCAGTTGAATTAATCAGGAATATCCGAGATGAGAATTATAAAAATTGTAAGAACATGACTACTCAAGAAAAAATTGAGTATACCAAAAAATTGGCCAATAAGTTTTCATCCTATCAT
>JAIQZR010000046.1 GCA_021777035.1 Candidatus Scalindua sp.
GCAGGAAAAGGGCTGCACGGTGCGACGCAAAATGCCAATCTGATAAAACAGCAAAAGATCTTTAAGTGTGCAGGGTTGGAAATGGAAATATTTTAGGGTTTTATTGTGATGATTTCAATGCCTGTGAAAATCGGTGTTAAAAGTCTAAAGACTTAAATCCAATATGAGGAGTTAAGGCTTCAGCCTTTTATTTTAATGTATAAGAAATTCAATGTTTGGTAGGAGCCGTCTCCCGACGGCGAGCGAATATCACTCACCGTAGCATGCAAACCACGGTCGCCAACCCGCCACCGCCAGAATCATTGTCGCCCGCCCGTGCCGGTACGGACGGGGGCTGGCGAACGGTACGTAGCCATTTTAACCAGGCGTAGAGGGTTATAAAAACTGATGTGAAATAAGAATGGAAAGAACTAATTAAACAGTCTCTTGGTTTCCTTATAAAAAATTAGTATTAATGGCTATAAAGGAAACAACTATAAGGAAGCCAGGAATGCAGGAGAAAAGCAAAAAAATAATTTGATCTCTGCTAGTCTAATTCCGGAATTGGGAAATGTTTTTGATAGTGAGCTGGGCAATCTAAAAACCATGACTCCAGAACAAATACGCGGCTGGATTCAAACCAGGGAATCCCAATATGAATTCCTGAAAACGTGGTTACGGTTTTTAATCACCTGCTTCTAAAAAAAAGATCATTTCATATAAGTACCTATTCTGGCAGGTTACCCGCCGACTTTGGAATTCCTCTGCATTAAAATAAAAGGCTACGTACCGTTCGGTACAGGCGGAATGTCTCCATACGGTCGTTATTTGTTGTCTATTTTTTATCACACGGCTAAAGTCTCGCCATATGTTCCCGTAATTGAGTACATATTCTCCAAATCTCATTTCAAAAAACCCTCAACTTTTCGTGGGAATTCCCTTGTGTCCATGGGCTTTGAAATATATCCTACACAGCCAGCCTTCAATATGTTTTCTTCATCCCCCTTCATGGCATGTGCAGTAAGGGCAGCTATCGGAATATCTCTGGTTGCCATATCCTCCTTCAATATCCTTGTTGCCTGTAGCCCATCTATACCGGGTAGTTGGATGTCCATGAGGATTAAATCAGGCTTTTCATTCCTGGCAAGGTCAATTCCGGTACTTGCATCATCGGCCTGCAACACCTGAAATCCATTCACTTCCAGGAGATCAGAAGCAAGTTCCATATTCATCGGATTATCATCAATGATTAATATTTTCTTTCCGGCCAATTTTGTTTCTCCTTTCACATTTGAAAACATGCATCGTCACGGACGATGCACTCCATAATTCTTTTTTTGGAGTACATTGACCGTGTCAATGTTTTATATAACACATCGTCACGCCTGCCCGCCGGTCTGTTGGGCGGGGACGATGTACTCCATAATTTATCCACTTAATGCCTTGCACAATGCATCTACACTGTCACCATCTTCCGGATAGATCACCGTCTTTATGTTTGCGGCATAACCTCTCTCCTTAAGCGCCTCACTGATCCTCATGGCAGCATGGTAAATTTCCACTCTGTCAATTTCTAACAATGCCGTGTAGTAATACTTCTTCTCTTTGTCGTGTGTGAATATCTCGTACTTTCGAATCACATCTTTGAAGACTTCAGCAAATGATAATGGGTCAAATTTCTTTTCTCCGGCCTCTAATTTCAGACACAGTAAGCCGAATTGATGATTTACCCTTTTATGTAACCGTAATATCCTCTCGATATGTTTAAAGAAGCACTCCCATGTAAGGAGCTTGGTTGTCGGATCAATTATCCCGGCATCAGGTCGTTTCGGGTTGCATGGAATCGTAAATATAAATGAGCTTCCCTTTCCCTCTTCAAGCGCAGACTCTTTCTTTGGGGGGCTCTCCAGCCATATCCTACCACCATGCATTTTCACAAGCCTCCGGGCCAGAGCCAGCCCCAATCCTGTTCCGCCATGTTTTCGTGTGTAGGAGCCGTCAGACTGCTCAAGCCCCATAAGAACACGCTCCTGGTCATCAGGTTTGACACCAATACCAGTGTCGGTAACGGACATCCGGACTTTATCTTCAATCTTGACCGCCTCAATGTTAATCATTCCACCATCAGGAGTAAATTTGACTGCGTTACCCAGAAGTATGTTGATTATCTTCCTCAGTTTGACGTCATCTGCATTTATCGTTGACAGTTTTTCATCAATATAAGTTTTGATCTCTATGTTTTTCTTGATGGCTGCAGGTTTTAATGTTGCAACGGTATCATTTAGAATATGAGACAGGGAAAGCCCTTCCAGTTCCAGTACCATTCTTCCTGAGTCTGCCCTGGACAAATCTATAATATCATTGATCATCTCCAGGAGACGATTGCCGCTTTTGTGAATATTGTTCAGATATTTCTCCTGCTTCTCATTTATTTCACCAAAAGATCTGTCTAGTAAAATCTCGGAAAAACCTATGACTGCATTCAGGGGTGTTTTCAGCTCGTGAGACATGTTTGCAATGAATTCGGATTTTGATTTATTTGCAACATCTGCCTTTTGTTTTGCCTCATTCAATGCCACTTCCGCCCGTTTACGTTCGGTAATATCAGTGTATTGTTCGATACGGCCACCGGTATAGATGCCTGATTCTACAGGTTGACTCCAGTGTTCAAGCCAGCGCTCTTTTCGTCCACCTTCAGGGAGGATATGACACTCAAAGTGTTCGGTATATGTATTATCGTCGTATGTAGCAAGTACCTTCCCGGCAAATCCTTCCGGATCCTCAAAGATATTCTCTATTCTTTCGCGAATGAGCAGCCGCTTGTCCCGTTCTACAACGTCTTCCCTGCGTATGCCGAAGTATCGTTCAATCGCCCTGTTTATCAAAACAACCTGGAAATCCGCATCGAGTATAAAAATGCCGATCGATGAGGTATCGAGCACATCTTCAGTTATTGAACGATATCTCTCCTCCGATATCTTGACATCTCTTGTTCTTTCCTCAATCAACTCTTCCAGATGATCACGATATTTTCTTAGTTCATCCTCCGCCTGCTTGCGTTCGGTAATATTCCTCATGATCTGAACAGCACCGGTAAATTCACCATTAGCATCAAAACGGGGAAAGTTTGAGACTTCAAAGATACCGTCCAGACAGGGTATTTCTATATCATTTGTAACAGGTTTCAAGGTTTTAATCGTCTCTATTACTGCACATCTGCTTAAGTCTTCATTCTTAATACGAGGAAAAACCTCATGACAGCTCTTACCGATAATATCTTCAGATTTTACATCAAGATTGTCTAATAACGCTTTGTTGCACCTGATTAATCCGCAGTCTTTATCCCACAGGATGATTATGTCTCTCACTGAATCAAAAGTTGATTCCCACTCCCTCTTGCCATCTTCAATATCCGTCATTGATATACCAATCTTTATACGCATAGTATCTAACGAACTTGCCAGATCGCTTATTTCATCCCTGCTTTTTACTATTATTTCCTCTGTTAAATTTCCATGTGCAATGGTATTGGCAGATGCCACTAACTTATGGATGGGCCTTGTTATCCCTTTTGCAATAAGCACTGTCATTATCACTAAAACTATAATACCTGTAGTTCCCATAATAATAGCAAAATTTCTTATGCGCACAGCGGAAACAAAGGCCTCAGAGATATCCTTCTCTGCCACTATAACCCAGTCCATCTCTTCAAAATACTTCGTAACACCCAGTACGGGAATGCCTCTATAGTCGGGATATATCCCAGTCATATCTGTTCGGTTTTCAAACGCGACCCGAATACCTTCAGTATCAACAATCTGTTTAAGTACGGCGCCTTTTATAAACCTGGATTCCGTAACCATTAATTTATCACTATTGACAATATACGATTCACCCGTTTCTCCAAATCTTTCCGGCATTCCGCTGCGTGTAACTTTCCTGAGACCATCATCTTTGTATCTATTTACAATTATGCCTACTGTCTTCTCTCCATCTTTGCTGATGAGTAATCTTGAAACATCATATGTATTTGCACTAAATTCAGTAGAATAATGTAAATCAGTTATAAAAGGATCTATTTTTGTTGCCTTTTGAAAATAGCCTTCGCCTGAGACATCCTTGCCTATTCTATTAATCTCTGTCGAATTGATTACTTTGCCATCAATATCAACGATAAATACCTCTAAAATATCGGTATCCAGTGGTTTTTTATTATAAAGGATGTGTTTATTCAGATTCAAAGTACAAGAATCAACGTCTATTCCATTAGTTATTTTCTCCGTACAATCTTTTATAAAACCATCAGAACTAAAGTCAATAAGTCGATTCTTTTTTTCATCCAGGAAAAGACAGATACGTGTGCTCAATTTGTCTAACGCTACCTCTAATTGATCATGAATATTTTGTTCAACTACTTTTCTGATAGAGTGGTAACCGATTCCAACCGCAAGGCTTCCGATTAAGAGTCCTGGTACCAGAAAATATAGTAATATCTTATTTTGAATCTTCATATAAATTTAACTCTCTTTGGGGGAAAAGGGTTCTCACCTGCCCGACTTCGTCGTTCGGGTGGGCGCCAAGACGCAGAGAACGCAAAGAAATTACAAAAACAAGTTAAGTCGGGTAAGAAACCCGACCTACGACCAAAAAAATATAATATTTTGTAGGGCGGGTTTCTTACCCGCCGACTTTGAATTTCCTATGCATCAATTCACTTTAACGCAGAGGCGCTGAGGTCGCAAAGAAAATACAAAAATGAATTAAAAGATAAAAGCTTTTTACCCTCTGTGTTCTCAGCGCCTCTGCGTTAAACCTTCTTTTTCCCCTTTGCGTTCTTTGCGGCTCTGCGTGAGTCCTAGCTTTTCGCCTTTTTTTCTCATCTGCCCGACTTCGTCGTTCGGGCGGGCACGGAGGTGCAGAGGCACTTCAAATATTCATTGACAAAATAATAGCTTATTCATATAACTGCAGAATGTCAACTATAACAAAACTGGTTACCAATGAGACTTTCTTTAACGAATCAACAAAGTTCAGGGAAGAGATGGCCTCTTTCAGAGAAGAAATAAGAGAAGAGATAACTAAAATCAGGGTAGAGATGGCCAATATGAAGGCGGAACTCATCAAGTGGAACGTTGGAACAATCATAGCAGTTGCCGGAGTAGTTACCGCAATTGTCAAACTAATCGGATAGCAAAGCATGGCTCTTCCTCCTAATATTTCAATCATCAATCTCTCCTCCTTCATCCTGCGTCTCTCGTCTCTCTTCACCCTTTCCGTCTCTCCTTCTTCGTCCCTCGCCCCACGTCTCTCTTCCTTCTTTCAACCCTCTTCCTCATCTCTTCAATCTTTTTAATATCCTGTATCAAGTCTTCTTTAGAGAAATTGCCCTTTTGCGCGATAGAATTAACTGTTCCCTTTAATTGCTTAAAATCATCTTCCGTAAGGTTCTTGGCAGTTGAGATGATAATGGGGACATTCCTTGCCCGTGGGTGTTTCTTTAACTCCTCCACAACCTTAAAACCGTCTACTTCAGGCATCATCAGATCCAGGATGATCATGTCCTGAACCTCCGTCGTGGCCAGATCTACCCCCTCCTGTCCGCCATACGCCTTTTGCACCTGATAACCTTCTGCCTCCAGGACTGTAGATACCAATTCAACCGTTTTGGGTTCATCATCAATAACCAGTACCTTAATCGGCTTCCCTCCCGGTTCAGGTGTTAAACTGCAGCGTTTCAACGTCCGGAGCAGGATTCCTTTACTGATTGGCTTCGTCAGATAATCAACTGCGCCGAGGTGAAACCCCCGTTTCCGGTCTTCAAGGATTGAAACAATGATTACGGGTATGTCTCTGGTCTCAGGTATCTCCTTTAATTCACTCAGCACCTCCCAGCCGTCCTTACCGGGCAGGTTAATATCCAGCGTAATTGCCATAGGGTTGAGTTCTCTCGCCTTCTTGACTACATCATTCCCATCGAAGACGGTAGCTACTTGATATCCTTGTTGTATCAAGCTGATTGTCAACAATTCACTGGATTTAGGATCATCCTCCACGACAAGGATCAGAGAGCCGTCACCGCTTCCTTTCCCGCCAGAACGACGTAGTCGGGCAGGTATTCCTTCTATATCTTCCAATAGCGATGATTCTTCAGGAAACAGTTTGCCTTTTACTTCCAGGGGGATGGTAAATGTAAATGTACTGCCCTTTCCCAACTCACTCTCCACCCACATCTTTCCACCATGTAATTCAACAAGCTTTCTTGTCAATGGTAGGCCCAATCCTGTTCCCTCATACGCACGGGAAGTCCTGCTGTCAATCTGTTGAAACTCTGCAAAAACACGTTCCTGATCCTCAGGTTTAATACCAATACCAGTATCACTTACTGAGATCCTGACAAATTCTTCCGCACGTCCAGCCTTTAGAGTAATTTGACCACCTTCCGGCGTAAACTTTACTGCATTACTCAGGATGTTATACATAATCTGTTTAAACTTCTTCCGGTCTGCAGTAATAGAGACCAGATCTTCGTCAATCTTCGTTTCTAAAGATATCTTCTTCTTTTCTACCTGAGCTTTAATGATTGTCTCTATACTCTGCATTGTCTCAGGTATTAAGAATACCTCATAATTTATATCCATCTTTCCGGATTCCACCTTGGAGAGATCGAGAATATCATTAATCAACTGTAGTAGATGCTTGCCGCTGGTAAGAATATTATTCACATATTTATCCTGTTTTGTGTTGAGTTTGCCAAAAGTCTTGTCTTCGAGTACTTCAGAAAAGCCGATTATTGAGTTGAGCGGGGTGCGCAGTTCGTGGGACATATTTGCAAGGAACTCCGATTTAGCTTGATTTGCCATTTCTACCGCAGTATTCTTATCCTCCAACTCCTTCTGCTGCACACGTAATTCTTCAGACTGGGTTTCAAGCTCTTCAGTCTGCATTTGTAATTCCTCATTGAATCTCTTCAATTCCTCCGCTTGTTCCAGGGCAAGTTCAAAAGATCGGATATTACTGATACCCACTGCTAATTGAATTGCTACATTGTCTACAAACGCCAGAATATCATCAGAGAACTCTTTCAGGCTTGTCAGAACCAGAACCCCTGACAATTTACCTTGATAGAGAATAGGAAAACTACCGATGGTTCTGGGAATACACTCTCCGAGGCCGTACCTAATCCTGAAGGCGGTATCATCAGGAATATCATTTATCAATATCGGCTTTCTTTCCTGTGCTGTCTGCCCGGGTATTCCAATACCCAATCGAAACTTTTCCTGCTTAAGATTATGATCCCCAACGGCATAACCGGACGCCATGTTGAGACATTGTTCTTTTTCATCATAAAGGAATATACTGCCCATCTGTGAGTTAGTGAAAGAGACCATCCTGCTCAGGCTCCTTGACAATAATTCGTCCATTTTCATAGATGAATTCAATATTGTAACAGTCTCATTATAAGCCTGCCCTGTTTCCTGTTGCCTCTTAAGGTCTATATTAGTTTTCTCCAACTCCTGAGTGCGCTCGGTAATCTTATACTCCAGGCCGGCATATGATTCTTTAAGTTTAGCAGCCATAACATTGAAAGTGTTTGCCAGAACGCCTGTTTCATCCTTAGTCTTCCCTATATCCGCCTGTACGTCAAGGTTACCCTCAGCCACCTTTTTGGTAAGAGCGGATAATTCCCTTATAGGCTTGGTGATTTCTATGGCTACATAATAGACTGTAAAGGCAACAATAAGGACGATGAGAATTGAACATAATAATATAATTAAACCTAATTGATTAGCCGGAGCAAATGCTTCGGCAGTGTCAATCTTTCCAACCATCCCCCACTCCATTGACGGAATATGTTTCCAAACTGCAATAACTTCTTCATTTCGATAATCCACAGATATGCCTTTTCCATCTCTTCCCTGCACAGCCTTTTGGATCGGTAGCGCTGAATCACTTCCTAAAATAACTTTTGAAAGATCATCAGTATGACGTAACTGGGTAATAAATTCCGCTTTATCACCCACCTTCTGACCAATCAAGACTTCTCCTGTTTTTCCCAACCCCTCTTGAGATCCTGCTATATCATTTAAAATCTGGGCATTTACTTTGAACAAAGCTGCCCCGGCAAACTTCTCATCTTCATAATCTCTTAAAGCCTGGAGAAAAATCAGGAAATTTTTTCCCGTTAAGGGATCTATTTGAAAACCACCTAAGAACGTTCCCTTTGACTTTACGCCCTGTAAGTAATGGTTCGGCATCTTCTTGCCTATCAACTCTCTATTTGTGTTGGCAACAATAGTCCCTTCAGTATCCCAAATACCTATAATCTCAATCGCAGTGGCTTTATCAATATCACCATTATCACCATTTGGCGGCAGTTTCATCTCTTGAAGAACAGATTCAATATGGATCTGGATTTTAGCAATATCCTCAGGATTATTAACCCCACTTGACTTCAATTGTCTGGGGGAAAACCCCCCGGCAAGTTCTTTGACCTGCTCCTGCCGAAGTTGAATCAGGTGAGTGATATCAGACACACGTGAATTAACGATTGCTTCCAAACTTGCTAAAGCATGCTTTTCCAGAGTGATCCTGGCGTATCTATAACTCACATAACCAATAATAGAAAGAGGTATTATTGAAACAAGCAGAAACAGACAGACCAGCTTATTCTTCAAACTCTTAGTAATAAAATTAGTCATTTTAACGTCTCCATTTTAGTTTTATGGTTAATTTTGGAGTGCAGTGCCCATGTCACTGCTTTTAAAACACATCGTCACGGACGATGTACTCCATAATTAATTAAAAATCGTCTTTCACAACTACTTTGTCCCAGGGATATTGTTCTCTAATCATATCAAAATAATCGAACTCTCCCTTTAATCTAAAGGTATAGCTTCCCCACATATAATTGCTCGCTTCCTGAGTATAACCATGTTTTACCGAAAAAAAACAGTTCACCGCAAAGCTTGCTATATTGCAGCACCTATGATTTCTTTTGACAATCGATCTTCTTCTTTTATCATTCTAGTTTAGTTTTCTTTGCGTTCTTTGCGGCTTTGCGGTGAATAATTACTCATTTTTTATTAAAGGGCTGTAAATTTATGAATTTCATTAAACATTTTACTTAGTGTGTCAGCCCTATTAGGCGCATTCAGCATCAGATGGTAATGATTAGCAAGAATAACCCAATCTTCTAAAGTCCAGTGATATTTTTCACAGCCTCTCTTTATTGAGTTTAACAACCTTATCTTTTCTGATAAATCTTATTAAGGCTGTCTACGCAGACAAAATTGTTTTTCATATCATCCGAACGTGTTTCAGCTTCTCCCAGTACGAGATATCCGTTTTTATTCAAATTTTTTGTGAACTTGTTGAACACTTTATCTTGAAGGGCTCTTGAAAAATAGATGAGGACGTTTCTGCACAGGATCAGATCAAAATTGGCAAAAACACTATTAATTGGGGCAATGGATTTTTCAGACGTCAGATCGTGATAACTGAAGTCTACCAACTCTTTCACCTGCTCTTTGATTCTATAATTTCCATCACAATGGAAATACCTGTCCAGAAGTCCTTTTTTTACTTCTACAACACTATCGTCGGAGTATTTGCCGTTCTTTGCATTCTCCAGCGCGTCGGTGTCGATGTCAGTGGCATATATTGTTATGTTATAATTTTTTAAATTTTTACCAAGTAGTTCGATTAGTAATATTGCTATTGAATATGGTTCTTCACCATGAGCACATCCGGCACTCCAGATTCGTATCGTATTATCCATGGATCTTTGTTTATACTCAATCATTTCTGGTAAGACTACTTTGTGTAGCAACTCAAATGTTAAGGGGTTTCTGAAAAAATGGCTTACATTAATGGTCAGGTCATCGAAGAGTTTTTTATATTCTTCGGGATTAGTGTCCAATCGCCTTGCGTAATCCAAATATGTTCCTGATCCGGTTGTGGTCAGCCTTCTTGCCAGCCGGCGTTTCAGCATACTTGTTTTATATTGTCTGAAGTCAAACCCTCTCTCTTCGAATATCTTTTGAAGAAGTTGTTTTATATCTTTGCAGTTGTTACCCATCTCTATATTCTTCCTGAATAACAAGCACCTCGTCAAGATTTTCAAGGAATAGATCAAGGAGTCTTGGTTCAAAGTGCTTGCCCCGGCCTTCCTTCATGATGTCCAGGGATTTGTCGATTGAAAATGCCTCCTTGTAGGGGCGCTTGCTCGTAAGCGCATCGAAGACGTCAGCTACTGCACAGATTCTGCCAAACAATGGAATCTTTTCTCCTGCAAGTCCTTTAGGGTATCCACTGCCATCCCATTCCTCATGGTGGGATAAAGCAATGATCTCTCCTGCCTGGAGTAATTCAGAGGATGAGCCATTGAGTATACGACCTCCAAAGGTCGCATGCTGTTTCATAATCTCCCACTCTTCGGGGGTGTGTTTGCCAGGCTTGAAAAGAATATTGTCAGGGGTGCCAATTTTGCCCACATCGTGCATGGGGCTGGCAAGACGTATGATTTCCGGCTCGTTTGAAGGCAAATGTAAACGCCTGGCCAGGAGGGCGGAGTAATTGCTCATACGTTTAATGTGGTTTGCCGTATCTTCGTCCTTGTATTCCGCCGCTACTACCAGGCGATTGATTGTTTCTATATGCGCTTCGTGGGTCTGTCGTTCCGCTTCAATACTTATTTCAAGGGATTTGCGCAGTTGCTCGGTTCTTTTTCTCACCTTTTCCTCAAGTTCTGCCTTATGCCGTTTGAGAGCATCTTGGGCCTCTTTTAACTTCAGAAGAGATGTCATGCGCACTCGCAGTTCGTTTTTTTCAACGGGCTTGGAAATATAGTCGTTGGCTCCTGCTTCAACCGCACGTAGACGGTCATATTTATTGGTGAGAGCCGTTGTCATTATTATGGGTAACTCACCGTAATCCTGATCTTTCCGGATTTGACGTGTTGTCTCATAGCCGTCCATTCCCGGCATCATAATGTCCATAAGTACCAGGTCAAAATCCAGCTTTATTTTGGCGATTGCCTCCATCCCATCACAGGCAGTTTCAGCCTCATGTCCTAAAGAGGTTACAAAAGCCTCCAATAATTCACGGTTTACCTCTTCATCATCCACAATAAGAATACGTTTAGCTTTATTCATAATTTGACTTCCTTGTTTTTAAATAAGACAAATGTGCATCAACTTTCTACAATTCCCGGTTATTCTGATCTGCTCAAGTTTGTTCCGGTTATAATTGCTTTTTTGAGTTTAAAAGACATCTCTTAAGTACTTTTATATTCTCAGAAAACTCCATGAATGAAGCAGTCTAAACTTACAAAATCTATATAGCAACGTTTTTTGATACCTTTGATCGTTTCTATTAACCCGACTCTCGCAGTAGTGCAGCAGAAACAATACTATCAAAATCTGAACGTGTGACAAGCCTCATGGGAAACATCTTACGTCTACTGTTGTTTAAGATATTCGATTTTTCCAGTAATAGGGTTTTCTACTTGTGTGAGCAAAAGCTATTATCCAAATATATTCCTCATATTCATTGTAATAGATAAAATATGGAAATCTGTGAAGTAAAAGTCTTCTTGCTCCATATTTGGATTCGGTGTACGTTCTGGGATGTCTTTGTATTGAAAAAAGTGCCTTTTGTATTTCATATTCAAAGTTTAAGCCAAGTCCAGCAACTTTATCTTCATAGTAGTCCACAGAATGCCATAGTTCTTTTTCTGCATCATCATGTATGATTACTTTCTTCATTGATATTTTGCCCTGATTTCTGACAGTACTTCTTCTGCAGGCCTTCCTTTCGCTGTGCCATTTTTTATTTCATTCACTCTTCTACATATTTCTGCTTCCCATGCATTATCAACATCTGAATCAATTTCATCATCTAAGCTAGTGATTAGCTCATGAGCTAATTTAGCACGATCATCAACAGATAAAGACAATGCTTCATTCTTCATTTTGTTAAGCAAATCTGACATTTTCTCACCTCCATATTAATACCCAAACTATATAATATTATTACTGTTTAGAAATCAAAAGATCGTTTCTGTGCCGTAACGGATTCTATATTATATTTAACTTATTTCAAGGGCTATTTCGTGTTCATATTATTGCCATAAAGGTACTCAGGCGTTAAGTTTTTTTTTTGGAGTGCAGTGACCGCCTGCCCGCCGGTCTGTTAGGCAATGCCATTGAATTAAGGGGGGAAATATGGAGTGCATCATCCCCGTCCGAACGGCCTGGCCGGGCGGGCGTGATGATGCGTTTTAAAGCAGTGACACGGTCACTGCACTCCAAAAAAAAAGATTTGTTTTTGCATTTGAAAATTAAATCCCTTAATTCAATGACATTGGGTCTGTTAGGCGGGGATGATGCACTCCATATTCATTTCAACAACTTATTCTTTTCAGATCAATAGAAGGATCAGGTATTGGGATTGCATCAAGGAGTTGCTGAGTGTAAGGGTGTTCGGCTTTTGAATAGATGTCGGCAGTCGGTTTTAGTTCAACAATCTTACCCATGTTCATTACCGCTACCCTGTCGGCAATGTAGCGAACGACAGCAAGGTCGTGCGAGACAAAAAGCATTGTGAGATTCATCCGAGACCTTATCTCTTTTAAAAGATTAAGTACATCTGCCTGGATTAGTACATCAAGTGCACTGACAGGTTCATCGCAGAGTAGGATCTCGGGCGCAAGTGCAAGGGCTCGCGCTATACTGATACGCTGACGTTGACCGCCTGAAAATTCGTGAGGATAGCGGTTTATCCAGGCAGGATCGAGCTGCACCAGTTCCATAAGTTCACGCACCTTTTTAAACGCATCTGTCTTAGACATTAAACCATAGTTAATCAGAGGTTCGGCAATAATGCGACCGGCAACAAAGCGGGGATTGTGGCTTCCGTACGGATCTTGGAAAATCATCTGTATCTTTCTGCGGATGGCGTGAAGTTCTTTTTGATTAGCCTGTAAAATATTCTTGTTATCATAATATATCGAACCGGATTTAGATTTTATCAGACCCGCTATAGAACGAATAAGTGTCGATTTGCCTGAGCCGCTCTCTCCTACAAGCCCGAGTACTTCGCCCTTGTATAGCTCAAGATCCACTCCGTTTATGGCCTTTGTTATCACTTTGTGAGAAGAGAAAAACCCATTTCGCTTTCTAAACTCAACATGAAGGTCTTTGATAGCAATAATTGTCTCATTTCTTAATAATGATCCGGTGCTTACAACAGTCTCTTCTCTATTATGGCCGTGTTCATTCTTCCCAAGAAGATCGACATCCTTATCGACACGGGGAACTGCGGAGAGTAGTTTTTTTGTATATTCATGCTCTGGCCACGCAAACAGTTTTTTAACTGGAGCTGACTCAACAACTTTACCCTGGTACATCACCACAACCCGGTCGCAAAGGCCCGCAACTACACTGAGATCGTGTGTAATAAAAACCAGTGACATTCCGCGCTTGACAAGTTCATTTTTCATCAGTTTCAAGACTTTTTCCTGTATGATAACATCAAGGGCAGTTGACGGTTCGTCGGCGATCAGAATTTTTGGCTGCACGGATACGGCTGCAGCTATCATTACCCGCTGTTTCATACCACCTGAAAGTTGATGTGGGTAGCTATAAAAGCTATTGTCCACGTCACTGATTTCAACCTCCTTGAGAAGATCAATTGCTTCTTTTCTGGCGGTAGCAACCGATTTTGATGTATGTCGCAGAATTGGTTCCATCACTTGTTTGCCAATTGTGAGGTAGGGGGTCAGACTGCTCATAGGGTTCTGGAAAATCATGGAGATCTCTTTTCCGCGCAGATCCTGCCATTGTGATGTCGTGTTTTGCAGTATGTTCCGTCCGCTAAACAGAACCTCTCCCTCAACAGAAACACGCTTCTTGTCATGCAGCCCCATTAATGAGTAAGCAACAGTACTTTTACCTGAACCACTTTCGCCTACAATAGCCAGCGCTTCCCCTGCATAGAGGTCAATGTCAATGCCTGCCACAGCTTCAACATCTTCAAGAAGACTTTTGTATGTAACCTTAAGATTTTTAATCTGAAGTATTTTCTTATTATTTTTCATAGTAACATCAATACATCTCCTCAATCTCATTTTCATCCATTTATTTTCTATTCATGGCGAAAAGAAAAAAAGGGTTCTCATGCCAAGACGCCGAGATCGCAAAGAAAATACAGAAACAAGTTAAGTCGGGTAAGAAACCCGACCTACGACCAAAAAAATATAATATTTTGTAGGGCGGGTTTCTTACCCGCCGACTTTGAATTTCCTATGCATCAATTCACTTCAACGCAGAGGCGCTGAGGTCGCAAAGAAAATACAAAATGAATTAAAAGATAAAAGCTTTTTACCCTCTGTGTTCTCAGCGCCTCTGCGTTAAACCTTCTTTTTCCCTTAGCGCTTTGCGGCTCTGCGTGAGAACTGTTTTTCCCTACTCCTTCTTTTCTCCGTGCCTTAGTGTAAGTCCTGGCTTTTTGCCTTTTTTCTCTCACACGGAGGCCAGCACAAAGGAAAATTGAATTTAAATCACAATGCCCTTTTTGGGTCAAAGCTATCACGGAGGCCGTCACCCAGGCAGTTCATTCCGAATAGTATAAATATCATTGTTAAAGAGGGACAGAGAAGCAGCCACCAGTTTTCTCCGGCATCTCCCAATGTTCGAACACCCTGTTCCACAAGACTGCCGAGTGAGTCGGACGCATTTGTAATTCCAAGCCCGATATATGCAAGGAAGCTCTCTTCGAGAATAACCAACGGTATTGTCAGTGTTGTATAAACTATTACCGGACCTATCGTGTGTGGTATTAAATAGACAAAAATAATTTTCCCGGCACTTGCGCCTGACATCTTTGCTGCCTCGACAAACTCAGATTCACGGAGAGAGAGTATCTGACCTCGAACAATTCGCGCTACTGTCAGCCACTGAACAAGGCCAAGAGCTACAAAAAACAAAATCAAGCTTCTTTCAAAAAGCACCATTAAAAGAATCACAAGAAAAATAAAAGGTAAACCGTAGAGGAGATCAACTATTCTCATCATTACACTGTCTATCATGCCACCAAAATAACCGGACACTGCCCCGTAACTCAGACCTATTATAATACTTACCAGGGTGGCCACTATTCCAACCAGTAGAGAGATCCTTCCCCCATACAGTATCCTCATAAATAGATCACGACCAAGTTTGTCGGTTCCAAGAAGATGAGAAACTCTCTTTTCTTCACCATCAGCAATTACGCTGAGTACATCCCGTCCTTTTATAATAAGAGAATCACTGCTTGTTTCATCTTTACCATTTTTTACTCTTATTGATGTTACAACCGAATTGCTTAGAGTGACTATGTTTTGTGATGCTTCTTTATCCTCTTTAATAAGAAGCATCAGAAGGACACGGGAATCTTTCTCAAACAGTCCTCCTGGTGGGTCGCTGTTTTTCTTCAGTTCAAACGCCTGCTCCAGTCTCACACCCGGGCTTCCATCATCATTCGAACGGAATAGTCCACCCTCCAGGGTTGAAGAGTTCAACTCATCAAGATGACGAGCACCTTCAGTGAACATGATGCTATTGATCTTTCCGCGTCGAGTTGTTACCCGAATCTCTTGACGGGAAATATTTCTTGTCTGATATATCAGCTCCTTAGCGCCGGACAACGAGGGGGATGTCTCAGCCACTTCTCCTATAATAAAAATATTTTTACTTAAACAGTCAGGATGTGTGAATCCCGGTGATTTTGCTCCAAGCCAGACTCTGGTAAGTTTCGGCTGAACACCGCAAAAAAGAGGGGCTATGACAACTGTTACGGAGACAGCAACAACGAGGAAGAGTCCAAAAAGTGCAAGACGGTGTTTCAGCAATCTCATAAAAGCGAGACGTGTTGGTGAAAACGATTTTTGTGATAGCTTCATTTCAGTTTTCATTGCCAACCCTTGGATCAAGAAATCCATATACTATATCTACTGCGAGATTGCAGATTATTACTAATGTCCCGTAAAGAATGACAGTCCCCATTATCATGAAATAGTCGCGGTTGAGGGCGCTCTCAACAAACTCTCTTCCAAGTCCCGGAATGTTAAATATCTTTTCTACAACCAGTGAGCCTGTAGTAATCGATGCAATAGCAGGTCCGAGAAAACTGACAACCGGTAGAAGGGCGCCTTTAAGTGCATGACGCAAGACTATCGTCCTTTCCGTTAACCCCTTAGACCGCGCTGTGGTTATGAAATCTTCGGATAGCACATCAAGCATCCCTGCGCGGGTAAGACGTGCAAATCTGGCTGCAAATGGCAGCCCGAGCGTTACTGCCGGAAGTATCAGGTGAAGGGATAGTCCTCTGTATCCGGAAACAGGAAGAATGTGAAGCACACGAGAAAAGAGGGTTTGTAAAAGCGGCCCAAAGACAAAAACCGGCAGGCTTATACCAATTACTGCTAATGCCATTATGGAATAATCAAGCATACTATTTGATTTCAATGCAGATATCAGACCTGCAACAACACCGGCACAAAGTGATATTAACAATGCTGTTATACCGAGAAGAAGTGATGGTGGAAAATGGTTTGAGATGATTTCGTTTACGGAGAAATCCTTCTGCTTCAGTGATGGCCCAAGATCTCCCTGCAAAAGCCTTACAAGATATCTACCGTACTGACTTACCAGAGGGCCATCAAGATGGTATTTTTCTGTTAACGCCTCTTCAACTCCAGGAGGGAGTTCCCTGTCCGAACTGAATGGACCACCGGGCGCCATTCTCACCAGAAAAAAAGTAATAGTGATAAGGATAAGCAGGATAATCGGAACAAAAATCAAACGTCTGAAAAGATATCTGTACACTTTTTACTCTATTCCCTCCAAATGTACTTGAGCGGATGCACATCTCTGATGTTAGCTTCCCATCCCAGAACGGACTCTTTGATCAGGCCCTTGTTTACGTAGTCATAGATCGGAAGAACAGGACACTCCTCTTCAACAAGCAATCTTTCAAGCTCGGTATAAAGATTGTTACGTTCTTTTCTATCAAGGGTCACTGATACTCTGTCGAGAAGTTCATCATACTCTCTACAACTCCAACCGGTACGATTATTTCCATCACCTGTTCTGAAAATGCTAAAAAAAGTAAAAGGGTCTGCGTAGTCTCCGATCCATGAAGAGCGGCTTATTGCATAGTCCAAATTATTCTGGTTGTCCAGGTAGACCTTCCACTCCATATTACGTATACCCATATCGATGCCAAGATTCTGTTTCCACTGCTCAGATATCGCTTCGGCAATCATCTTATGCCCTTCACTGGTATTATAGCTGATTTCCAATTTTGGAAACTCCATTTTATCTTTACCGTAGCCGGCAGCGGCTAGAAGTTTACGTGCAGCAACTATATCGTGCTTTAATCCTTCTATTGGTACATAACCGGCAACAGGAGGACAGAAGTGGCTGCCAGGTTGTTCGCCGCCCTTAAGTAATTCTCTGCATATCTCCACACGATCAGTTGCAAGGCAGAACGCCTTCCTGACTCGCAAGTCATCAAATGGTGGTTTTGTTACGTTAAATCTGTAAAAATAGGTGCCGAGCATAGGATAGACATAGTAGTCCGGGTTACGCTTAAGCTCTTCAACTCTTGAAACTGGAAGAGCTGGCATCCAGTGGAGCTTGTCGTCCTGAAAGAGTTTATAAGCAGTATTCAGATCTGATATCGGCAGGGCGGTGACCATTTCAAGCTTAACAAAATTCCTGTCCCAGTAATAAGGGTTCTTCTCAAATAAAATCTGTTTACGAGGCGACCACTCCTTTAGAACGAAAGGCCCGTTGCCGATAATGTTTTCCGGCCTTGTCCATTTCTCATTAAACTTCTCTATCAATTCGACACGAACCGGATAATATGTTGGAAAAGCTACGAGATCTAGAAAGTAGGGACAGGGCGCGTGGAGAATAACCTCAAGTGTATGAGAATCCCTGATATGAATACCGACCTCATTGAAATCTGTCAGTTTGCCTTCAGAGTAATTTTTGGCACCTGATATTGGGAAGAAGAGGTTTATATAGCGGTTGACAGGGTCAAGACCTCTTTTCCATGCAGAGAGGAAGTCCTGAGCTGTGACATCCTTCCCATCACTCCACTTCGCATCTTCACGGAGGTGAAAGGTGTATATAAGGCCGTCGTCACTTACATCCCAGTTTGCAGCAACTCCCGGGCGAGGTGTGAGATCGGAAGGATCATATGTTACCAGTCCTTCGAAAAGTGCCTCCGCCAGACGCATCTCCGGTAAACCGGTCATGAGGTGAGGATCAAGTGTCTCCGGGTCAGCCCCGTTATTGAAAACAAGGTGCTGCTCAGTATATTTCCAGATATCTCCTTTCGGAAAATATACTGCTTTCCAGTCAGGCATATCGTCTGACATAACGCTTCCAGCATTAAATAAGCAGAAGAATGCTAGAAATGAGATGATGAATATATATCGTAAATAGTCCATATTGATTGTATTTATAATAATAACCTTCTCCTCTATATTGCATTTTGGAATGCTTGTAAATTTGCAATATATAACAGGAGGAGGTAGAGATGAAAAAAAGTTTATCACATACAGTATGGGACTGCAAGTATCATATTGTTTGGGTTCCCAGGAAGCGACGCAGGGTAGTGTATGGCAAATTAAAAGAGGAAACAGGTACGATATGACGCCGTCTAAGTGAGTACAAAGGCGGTAGAAATTAGGTATTTGGTGCGAATTTTGAGAGAATAGAGAGAGTGAATATTGAACAGTTGATAATATCATAAAACTCTGATAGTATGCTTTCTCTATTAAACTTTCCTGGATCTATATAATTTATTTACCGTTCTATTATGAAACTTACTGAAAATGAAAAATGTACACTTAAGTTGTTAGTTAAGAACCCGCTAAGAACCAATAGTGATATTGCAAAAGAGCTTAAGCTAACTGCACAGGGTGTAAGCAAAATAAGAAAGCAACTCTACGAGAAGGGTATTATAAAAGGTTATGAATTGAATTTGGATTACGAAAAGCTAGACCTAAACATACATGTAATTGCTTTGATTAAAATAGCACCTAGCGCATTTAAAAAGTTTAGAAAAAATGAGTTAGATAACGTTTTAAAATCCAAATATGCGGTAAGATCTTACGAGATACTGGAAACTGATGTAACGCATGTTGTAAAATACGCATTTAAAGATATTAAAGAATATCACATATATTTCAGAAGCGTTTTAGATAAATTTGGAGATTATGTAGAAATAAAGCACTCCTTTGTCCTATCATCAGAAGGTATGATAAAATCATCAACTATGGATCTGTTCTTAGAAGCACTGGATGTATTATGAAAGAATGGTTGTAAACACAAAAAAATAGATTCCAGGGTAACACACAAATACTAACCAGTTTGATAATCCTATTCTGACGGGTATAAAAATCAAAAATCATACGTAATCTATTCCTCCTTTTTCCTAATGCTATTATCGGACTTCAACCGTTATGTAACAATGGATATTGGCATGATTATAGAAATAAAGAGATAATATTAAAGGCAATTTAGATCAAAAAAAATGGACTTGTAAACAATGTTCTAAAGGAATATACTGACAAGTGTAGGGTAGCAAGCAGTCGCGGTAAGGGAGAAAAAATTTAAATCATTGTAATCCTGAGGCGATGACATGTGTTACGAAAAGGTATTCATCTATGGTTCGAATCTCCATACAACATTGGTGGTGGTGTGTTTGTTACTAAGTGCCGCCGTCGCTTCCGATAGCCTCCTGTATCATCAAAAGTTGCAAATAAAACGCATATTCGTGTTTATTTTTGCACTACAGATTACTTTTTACAGATCAACTCGTTCGTCTTATAAGGGGCCAATGCGCGGCAGACTCTTGTCATGTGAACAGTCGTGGTAAAGCTTAATCTGAGGAGGCACTAAGACTATTCGTGCTAAATACTGGGACAAAACTACAGATGATCAAAACATGACGATAATGAGAATAAGCAGCTTATGCAATCACAATATTTTTACTAACAAATTGGGGGAATTAAGATGATGAAGAAAGTTGTCTTTTTGTTCATAATAAGCGTTTTCTTTTTTACAAGATCGGCGACAGCTTTTAACCTGCCGGAATTGAATGAACTATATGAAGAATATAAACAATGTAAAATTGATGATGCAATGGTTGAAAAGGAAATAAATGAGTTGTTAGATACCATAGTGGGATATGAATCCACTATTGAAGATTGGAAAAGTGTGTTGGCAGGTTACCCTGATAGCGATCTGGCAAAAGATGCTCCCGGGGAGATTGACAAGCACATGGGTTTTATAAATAAAGCGAAGGGGCTAATAGATGATGAATTAGTGCCGTTTCGAACAAGTGCAGATGACTGGATGAAGAAGGTCGTAACAAAAGAACCGGTAATACTAAATGAAAATGATAAGGAGTTTCCTGATGATCCGCCAATAAAGGAGATAGTTAAAACCAAACAGAAGGATACGCCAGAACAACCACCTGGGGATGACAAACCTGATATAGAAAAACCCAAGATTGTCAAACCAAAGATAGAAAAGCCTAAGATAGTTGAACCCAAGATTACCAAACATAAAATTGATAAGAAGGAAACCGATTATTCAGGTGATTTTTTTGCCACACCGAAAGATGACGTTAAATCCCCTTACCAGGTAGAGGAGGATACTAAAAAACATTTTTATGATAAGAAACCTAAATCCCCACGTACACCATCAGGAGATGCGGATAATTACAAAGGGGTTGATGATGCATTAGGGGATTTATAACAGGTGTGGGCCAGATGATGAATATGAACAGGCGAGAAAACTACTTTGCGAAATTCTTCAAACAGATAAAAATTATAAAAAAGGCGAATAGAACCCTCAACTATGTTTTTGCTAAGATAGGAGAGTTACAATGAAAAAAGTGTTAGTCCTGCTGTGTAGTTTTTTTATTATTCAGGGCATTGTGTCACAAGTAGATGGTGCAACCGGAGTGGCAAGAGGAGTTGCTTCCGACAGACAATCCGTGATAATACTTGAAGATGATTTTAATGATGGCATTCTTGATACAAATAAATGGATACACATAGGTATCTCAAAGAAAGTCCCATGGGTTGACAAGCCGGGAGCATCTGTTAAGGAAGCGAATGGTATCCTCACGATTTCTGAAGACAGAACTGATGCTGGGGGCGCTGTTAAGTCAATTCCATTTACGGTTAAAAGAGGTGATATATTAAAACTTACTCGAGAAGTGCGCATTTTCCCCAAGGGTAATTTTCGCAATACAAGTGCGTTTATAACCGAAAAGGGGAAACCTGTGGCGCAATACAGATATTTCTATAAATACAAAAAATTTAAGAACGGAGTATATTTCGATTATGACGGGAAAGAGAGTGTGGTTCCTCCCTGGGGTAAATGGTTTACAGAAATAGTCACATACAATACAAAGACGGGAGAGACTACATACTCAATTCCCGGCAGAGGAAAGATGTCCCGTAAATTTGGCACTTTGCCTGTAAGTACTTTCCAATTACTCTTTGATGCATATGGGTGGTTTACAGGGCATAAAGTTGAAATTGATTATGTTAAACTGGAAAAGCTTACAGTGGTAAAGAAACTATCTGCCGAAGATAGGGTCAAAAAAATTAAGAAATTAATATCCGAAAGGCCAGTACGTCCGGTAGTAGACTGGAGTAAATTTCCAGATCCTGTATATCCGCCTACCAGTAAGAAGTCCGGGCAATATGATAAAGAGAGTAAGGGTGTGACTGATAAAGAAGTAGCCGGTCTGTTGAGAGCACTGCAGTCGGCGGTAAGAAGAGGTGATGAGGCCGCTTTCAGCAGGCTTGTCGCAGATTCTGTAGAAAAAGCCAATTGGGCTTTCGATGAGGATCTTTTCGGCGTTTCGAATATTACAAAAAAGGACTTTATCAATTATTACTTTGCCGATCAGATTAAAGACTATAATGCGTTTCTTGCTAAAGATGATCTGGCTTCAAACATAATCTCAGTAAAGGAACTGGGCAACGGAGATAAGGTCGTCAGGTTTAAATTTAGGGATGTTGGGTACATAAAGGCGATTCCTGACTCTTACTATTGGAAAGAGAAGGTCTTCTTGAATGTATGGGACATGACAGTTGGTAAGGTCGGAGGGGTAATTAAGCTGAAAGGTATCAATCCGCATCCTAAAGATTTTCATAAGGATGTACTTGACAAATTCAGGGAATTTTTGTTTAAAAATTACCCTACGGGAGGCACGCCACCCTATAAGAAAGTAATAGACATATACAATAAACTCATAAATAACTTTCTGAAGGATCAACCTGCTAAAATCGTGTCCAGAACAACTCCCCATTTCCGTGAAAAAAAGAACCCACCCCCGAGACTTTTGCCGAAAAGCAAGGTTACCGGGAAAATCAAAGAGTTCAGGGAAAATGTCCAAAAGATAATTGAGAACCATTATCCTGATATGAAAGACAAACTCCAGTTTGAAAAGATACAAACATTTAATGGTGTCGATTATTTTATCAGAATGTTCCAGAGACTCCTGATAAACACCATAGACGGAAGAGAAGTTAAATTTATCAAGCGTCTTGTTCTCAGTGTTGATGAAAGTGGTAAGACGTTGGATTATATTATACCAATTCTTGAGTTGATGGATCCTAAACAGAAGAAACAGCTTCCTCCTGATGCCCGTTGGGACGGGGAGAAATTTGAACCACCGGTCCTGGAGATAGGCAACAATTCATGCATGGTTTTAACTAATTTACGAATTCTTAAGGCCAAGCATGGCATTAATTACACTTCTATTAAACGATATCTGGATTCCTTTGGGCCGGTCATCGATATATCATCCGAGAGTGTTAATCCGGAGGACTATCGATCTATAGACGCCATGCTTGAGAAACGCTTTGACAGGAGCAGATATAACTGTCTGTTCGTTTTTGGGGGAAACGATGTTGTACCCTTGGGCGTATACCACAATCCTGTATACGATATAATCCCAAAAAACCCTGGAAAAGATTGGAGAGATCCGGACGAGTTTGTTTATTCAGATGATTATTACGCGGACTTTGATCATGACCCTGCTAACGATTGGGACGTGGTGCTAACACGTATGCCTGATGACAAAGGTATTCTTGCAGACAAGAACAGCACTATCTATCGTAGTGTTCCGGAGGACAACCGCCCGGATTATTCAGATTTTGTGGTATATGGTAATCGGAATTGGCCCGTTTCTGACAAAATGGCTGTTCTCGGCAGCGCCACTCAGCCAAAGGTCCTAAAGTCTACGCCCTTCACTGAGAATAATTTTTCTCCATCATATTTTGAGGGACGAAATGTATTTATCAACCTCCATGGTGCCGATTATGATGGGACTGTTTACTGGGGCGAAACGGAGTGGGACAGTGTTGGAAAAGGAGGAACGCCTCCGAGTGAAGCGTTGAGAAATGCTATAAATATTGATCAGGCACAGGCGCCCGGGGCTATTATAGTGTCTGCAGCCTGTTATGGGGCCGACATTGTGTCAA
Source organism: Candidatus Scalindua sp. (assembly GCA_021777035.1). Lineage (GTDB taxonomy): Bacteria > Planctomycetota > Brocadiia > Brocadiales > Scalinduaceae > Scalindua. Next base: position 23,543 of record JAIQZR010000046.1, read on the forward strand.
ACCCAACTTCAGACAGTCTTACGGCCCTTCGCTTTTTAAGAAATGGAGCACGTGCCTACATAGGTAATACCAAGGTAGGATACATAGCTCCGGTACTTACACATACAATAGGACTATGGGCAAAACTTTTCAAAGATAATCTTGATAAAGGGTTGTCCCCTCAGGAATCATTCATGCTGGCGAAGAGGGCATATGCCAAACAGGGAAGTGGACCGCATCATTATAAGATGTACCATCAGATGATTTATCTTGGCTTACCACCAATAAAGAGTGTTGGTAAATTAGTATATGACGAAGAGACAGACACTAGTAAAAAAGTCAGTAATGACTTTGAAAAACCACAAGTTGATGCGAATCTGCAAAACCGTGAATACACCTGGCCGAATGGTACTAAATATGTCGGAGAGTGGAAGGGAAATACAATGCATGGCCAGGGTACACTCATATGGACTAACGGCAGTAGGTATGAGGGTAAATTCAATAACAATATTGCCTCTGGAGGCTGGCTTTTCTGGTCTAATGGACAAAAGGCGTGGTCCCATCAGGATGCGTCCGGTAAGTGGATAACCGGTACAGTAGAATCTGCACGGCAGCAGGATCAACGTTCGTCCGATCTGGAATTCCGGGACTATACATGGCCGGATGGTACGAAGTACACAGGACAATGGAAAGGCAACAAGATGCATGGAGAGGGGACGATAATATATCCAAATGGTGGCAAATATTCAGGAGAATGGAAAGATAGCATTAAAAGTGGAAAGGGGACTGAAACCTGGCCAGATGGTACAAAATATACAGGACAATGGGCAGACAACAAAATGCATGGTCAGGGCACTCTCACATGGACAAATGGCAACAGGTATGAGGGTGAATTCAATAATAATATTGCCTCGGCTGGCTGGCTTTTCTGGTCTAACGGACAAAAAGCATGGTCTTATCAAGATGGATCCGGTAAGTGGATAAATCAGCCGGGTAAACAGTCTCAACAACATGAACAACGTGATTATGCTCGGGAATTGGAAGATACTCAATCTATTAGTAAAAAAGTAAAGGCTATCAATAAGTTAATACAGGAGCGGCCAAAACGCCCGGTTGTAGATTGGAGCAAATTTCCTCCACCAAAATATCCGAACTCCACTACTGGATCATGGAAAAAAGTAAACGAAATTAAAACCTTACTGGCCCAGGGAAGAGAACAGGAGGCAAATACGATATTAATGGGAATGGATGATTATACAGCTGACAAGATACTGGAAGAGCTGTCAGAGAGTGAAATAGAGAAGATATTGAGTGTAGATGAAGATACGTATATTGATACGTTTGAAAATACAGGAGCAGATATAGCAGCAGCTGCAAGGTCGGCTCAAGCCGGCGATGTGAGAATGCAAACATCCTCACCCGTTTCAGATAAATTCATTTCTCCAACCATAAACGGATATCGATTAGACTGGTGCCGTGTATGGGGCGGAGACTGTGGCAAGGGAGCTGCTGACGCTTTCTGTCGTAAGAATGGCTACACAAGAGCAAAGTCCTTTGAGATAGATCATGACATAGGGCAAGGTTCACCGACATATACTATTGGATCAGAACAAGTATGTGACGAGAGCTTTTGTGATGGGTTTAAGTATATCGAGTGTGAACAAGATTTGACCAGGTAGGTAGGACTTGGACAGAAGTGGCGGGAGGTCAATACCATGAAACATGGAAAAGAAGGGGTAATTCAAAATAAGAGTAAGGAGAAACGAGTGGAAAAGTGGAAAAAAACTGTCATTAATCAAGGACTGATTCCTCATAAGTTCTTTTTTATCAAAAAATTAAATATTTATAAACTGATTAACAAACGCTTTTTTCCTGTCTACGTATTAGTTACATTCCTTTTGGTATTCTTGCTAGCATATTCTACTACCTTATCAGCTCAGGCAAAAGTCTGGCCTGTACCACCTCCATATCCCAAAATGCCTGTACAACAGACTGCTAAATGGTGGAGTGATTTCGGCAAAGCAGTCAAGTGGGAAATGGGAATGGGATGGCCGAAAAAAGAGTTAGATCAAGCCAATGAAGTCTTCCGATATATAGCAAAATATGGGGCGGCTTATAATCTAAAAGCAAGATGCCTATTGTTGGGGGTTTCTGGAACGGACACATGCGGAGAATGGGCAGATCGTTTAATTTGGGCATTTAATGGTGCGAAAATAAATAAAAACTTTGAAGAAGTTGATACTGACACTGTGAAGCTAAAACTGAAACATCGTGCTATTGGGACATGGGATAATAATGTATTTTATGTTTATGACATGTGGTTTGCCGCTTGTGACAGTAATAAAGGAAAGGTTGATTCCAAATTAATGAGGTCAAAATGGAATAGAATGAATTTGAATGACTGGTGTGCAGAAATAAAGAATAGTCATAAGTGGAGCATTAAACCACAGCAAGAGGAAGAGTTAGTTCTTTCAAGGGTAAGGGAATCACTATTAAAAAAGATTAAACCAATGAAAAAAAACGGGAAGATTATACTGAAAATCAGAACTAACATTCTTCCAGATAAGATCACGGAAATTACGCAGAGTGAAGTACATAATAATTGTGATTGTGACATTGTTTCTCTTCAAAAAAAAGTATACAGTGAATTATTTAAGAAAAAATTATTAGTAAAATCTACCAGGATCCCTGATTTGATAGGAATGAACGAGAAAGCGGCAATAAATGAACTAAAGCAAGTAGGCTTAACACTTAAAAAAAAGGAAGCTGTTACGTTTGACAAAACCCATAGACCTGGCGTGGTAGTTACCCAAAAACCTGTCAAAGGCGACATTATAGAACTCACCATACCTGTAAATGTTGAATTAAACCCCACAAAGGTAAAGGTACCTGACATTACCGGTATGGATGAAGCTAGTGCAAAAAAGGAATTAGAAAAATATGGATTAAAACTCAAGAAAAATACAACAACAGGTTTCAATAATAAATTTGGGATTGGAAAGGTGCTTGTACAAAAACCGGTGAATGGTACAGCTTTAAGTGTGGGAGAGGAAGTTTGGGTTACAATTAACCCTGCAATAGTAGCCGTACCGTTGCTTCTTGGTATGGACGAGGCGAAAGCAAAGAAAACGCTTAATAATTGGGGGTTAAAATTCAAGAAAAAAACTGCGACCGCATTAAGTAATAAGGCCGGGCCTGGTAAGGTCGCTAATCAAAAGCCAAAAGCTGGGAAAAAGGTAAATGTAAAGACAGAAGTTGTGCTATTTCTTAATCCTACAGATATAACGGTTCCTGACCTGAAAGGTATGAGCAAGAAGGAAGCAGCAGAGGCATTGGAGAAGGTTGGTTTGAAGTTTAAGGGGGAGTATGTTAGTAGCTTAAATGTTAAATTTGAACCTGGTAAGGTAGTTGGCCAGGTTCCCGATCATTCAAGTCTTGTGAAGGCAGGATCACCGGTTATGGTATTTTTCAACCCCACGCCTCGCAAGCTGATAGGACTTGAGTTTGAGCATAGAGAAATGACTTTCAAAAGCAAGATGGGGGGAGAGTGGATAAGGGTATATGCCAAATATGACGATGGTACAAGTGACAAGGTAACACCTCAGTGCACATGGTCTACAACTGACCCTGGTGAAAAAATTATTCATCACGATGCAATTAAATCTCCACACCACGTCAGTGCCGTAGCGAGCGGTTGGGCGAGACTTACCGCCACATATACGGAGAAAGGTGTTACCGCGACTGCCTACTGTGATATTACAGTGGACGCGCCTGAACTAGAAGCAGGTATTGATACCGACAAGACTGATTACATTGTGGGAGAGACTGGGATATTCAGACAGAATTGCAAAAACACCAGAAGCAGGACTGAATATATTTGGAAGATAGATGACAAAGTGGTGGGTGAGGGGGCAACCTTGAAATATAAATTCGAAGAGATCGGCAGCTTCGACATGGAAATGACAGTGAAAACCGACTACTGGAGAACGGAACAGGACACTGCTTATCTTACTATCTGGATCCACGAGAGGGAATTTGACTCCGATTTTTCGTACAGCCCGAAAAAGGATGAATACGAAGTAGGAGAAACTGTGGAGTTTACCAATACCAGCAAAGGATTAGGGGAAAACGTAATATTCAGATGGTCTACCGGAACCAGTTTCCACTTCATGAAAGAAGTTTCTAACAAGAGAAATTTTTCTTTCACCTTTCCCGAGGACGGTACTTACCACATACGTTTGGAAGTAGAGTCCGAGTTGACTGGAGTTGTAGAGAGAAAAGAGATTACGTTCAGTGCAGAAGACCCGTCCGTGGTTCCCTGGAAGAACTGGAGTGGGGGTAACAGGAATAAAATTGAGGTATCAGGCGGTAAGCATAATCTTACCGTGTGTGTCAAGCAGTGGAGCATGGGTAAAGGGAAATGGCCTTCAAAATGTAACTACGAAGATTATATCGGCGCCGTTGAGGGATACGCATACTGTAATGGGCCTTTTGAAAATTTAGTAAATACAAGTTACCTAGTCTATATAGAAAAAGGAACCGGAACACTTAAGTACGTCGTGTATGGATATGATGGACGTTCTGTTAGTGGTGTGATACATAACAATAACAAGGAAGTAGACAATGATAGTATCAGTATAGAATGCGAACTAAGAGCGGCTGTAGTTAAGTGGACAAATGACGATAATACCACTTGTAGCGCCCGCATATGGAAGAAATACAGAAATGAACCGGCAAAGGGAGTGGATAGCCTGGGATGTGTGCAGGGACAATTGAAAGAACCTGTCTTAATTATTCCTGCAAATATTATTGATGGAGACAAAGCAACCCTAACAATAGAGAATTATTCTAAAGCACTTAGATACACTTGGTATGTTAATAGACAAAGAGCAGGTTCAGGTAGCGAAATTAGTAAGACATTTAAGGTCGGAGAATATGTAGTAAACGTAAAAGCAAGGGCCGGCGATGGTACATCAACAGAAAGCTCCGGAGGATTTGTAGTTGTACCTAAAGAGAGTAAATCTACCAAAGATCAAAAACTGTCAGAGAAATTTACATTTAGTCTGGCTCCCACAGATGCGTTTAATCGCATAATGGTTCTTATCCATATTGAGAACATGAAGAGAAACAAAGAATATAGAATGACAACAAATGTAGATGGCGTTGACGTAGATTGCACACGCTGGAACCAGTCAGATTGGAGCAAAGAGGAACAAACATATGGTCAGACAGATTTCTTTGTGGATGAGACTTTTTCTAAACCATTTAAAAAATCATATGTCCTCGTTGTTAAAGAGTATGATGAAAGGGGCAAACCAACCGGTGTTAGGGTTGAGAAAACACTTAATCTGGAAAAATTTGTAAAATATGAACCCAAACCAATTGAGGACTTAAATCGTAGTATAGGCATTAATGTAGCTCAGGCCGGAAGCCCGAAGGGGCTATATTATACCGGTAAGTGGATATCTTTCCAGGCCGTTGTCGGTTCTCTAGGTTTGAATGTTGATAGTGACTATGAGTGGGATATCAATGGAAAATCCGTTGAGAACAATCAAACAGTTTCTCAAATATTTACAAAGCCGGGGACATACTCTGCAGGAGTGAAGGTTGATGCTTATGACAAAGTGAATAAAAAGAAGATAATTGTAGGAGGTGGACGGATAACTATTGTAGTAGAAAATGATCCGAGCAGAGGAGATATTGATCTCTCATTCAGTTACGAACCTGAAGGGGAGATATATGCAAACATCTGGACAGAAGAGATAATCACTTTATCAGATGGCAGTAAATTCCCCAGTAAAGTTTATGAGGAGCAAAGTAAAGTAACCTTTTCAGTAAATAATCCTGAGAAAAATGCTACATATAAGTGGGAAGTTAATGATCTATTACATGGTTGGCATAAAAAAGTACATTATGGTGACTCGCTAATCTTCGACGAATTTGATTATAGTGGTAAATATGAAATTACTCTTTTTGGAAAGTATAACTACGATAAAGCTTACTTAGATAAAAACAGCATTATCATCACTCCCCTTGATCCGAAAACTAAAAAGAGTGTAACAAAAAAAGAGCCTTTCAGTGGATCTGAGGAACTGGACTTCAAAGAACAGGAACAGGTACTGTCGGAACTTGACACTAACCTGGCTGAGTTCATCGGGCCAGATGCGGTGGAATTGGGTCAAACAGCAACATTCATATTGGCTCAACACTATCCTGATAATATATACGTATTTAAGATTAACCCTCCTGACAAGCGCTCTTTTTCAACCACCAGAGAGACTTTCAGCCTTCCCGTCACAAGTGAGAAGGGGTTTGTTCTTGGGACGAATGTTATTCATATGAAGGTGGTCGATAAAAAAACCGCTGAAACCCATACCTATGAGATGAATGTATTTGTTATGAAATCTGAATATAAAAAGACAGTTACTGTTACAGGAAGTAAACATCTACAATCGGAGAGTGGGGAACAGATACTCATCCCTGCTGAGCAGATTAAGCAGGCTGATCCTGCTTATGGACCACATTGTTACCTCTTTCAGGACCTGATATTGCGAGCATGTGGACAATTCGATAACAACAGTAACCCAAAAGTATCAAAACTTATGCTCTATGAAGATGGTAGACCTCTAGGCCCAGCACACTCCTATCATACGAATATAGGCAATACTGGTAAAGGGCAATTCAGTCACTGGGATAATTATCTGCTTTTTTCTTCTTCTGATAATTCAGACCCGAGAACAAACGGGCGCAAGTACTCCTTAGCTTGCGTAGAGAAACAAGATATACATCAAGAGAAATCCGGGAAAATCAAAAGACTACTGGAAGAGGGAAAGCTGGTGGAAGCAAACAAAATCATGGAGTTTCTGCCAATCGATGAGGTGGAGAGCTTCTTGGATGAACTCGATTTTGAGGAGGTGGAGAAAATGTTAGATGCTGACTTGTCAAAGAGACCTGAGAGAATCGATACGTATAAGAACATAGGTAATACCGAACGCCATTATAAGAGCTTGCCCGAAGGGGTAAGAGATACAATCTTATTACAGCAAAGGAGTACAAAAGCGCAAAGCATTAAAAAACTTCTGTCAAAAGGCAGGACAGTGGAAGCAAATAAGATCATAGAGTCGCTGTCGGACGAAGAAGCGGAGAGCGTTTTAAGTGAACTGACTACTGAAGAGACAGGGAAATTATTAGACGTTGACTTGTCAATGGATTCTGGGGAAATTAAGAAAGAATCAGCTGTTTTACTTGAGGACAACTTCGATGACGGTATTCTTGATACAAACAAATGGATTCACATTAGCGTTGGAAAGAAAACACCATGGACAGATAATCAGGGTTTATCCGTGAAAGAGGCAGATGGTGTCCTTACGATTTCAGAAGATATGGTAGATGCCGGTGGTGCGGTCAAGTCCATTCCTTTTACGGTCAAAAGAGGAGAAGTATTGAAACTTACTCGAAGGTTGCGCGTTTTCCCAAAGGACAATTTTCGTAATACCAGCGCGTTTATTACCAAAAAGGGAAAACCTGTTGCCCAGTATAGGTACTTCTACAAATACAAGGATTTTGCTGATGGTGTCTATTTTGCTTATGGTGGAAAAGAGAGAGTGACAATTGCCTGGGGTGAATGGTTTACTGAAATAGTTACATACAATACCAAGACGGGCGAAACAACGTATACAATTCCCGACCGTGGAAAAATGTCCCGCAGGTTCGGCACCTTGCCGGTAAGCACATTCCAACTCCTCTTTGACGCTTATGGCTGGAATACGGGACATAAAGTTGAAATAGATTACATGAAGCTAGAGAAAATTGAATAATGAAAAGAAACACAATGATTGTGCTGCTATTAGTGGCTGTTATTCCTATTTTCAGCGCTTCCGGTTGTTTTATCTTGGAGGAGCATGGGCCATTTGAATGTAAGCTGATAGAATTGAGAAAGAATCCTTCCTCTCAATACTATGATGCTGTTGTAAGGGTTGATTGGTTAACACTTAACGATGCGTTTAAAAGCAGGTTCAGCCTGGTCACGCCTACACAGAGTCATGAAATGAGAGAATTGAAATTTATTGAAGATGGCAGGAGAGATACAGAAATAGAGAATGATGATGTATTTATAGTGCCGTTGAACAGACCTGATTGGAAATTCTTTATCAGGGAACGCAACGACATCTATAGTTTGGTAAATTTTTGGGAAATGTTACCGGAGAATGACCGTTGGCATCCCCTTAAGTCTGAAGCCATGACGGTAGCAGAAGGTATAGAGTTAAAGGACGTAAATGGTACATACAAACCGATCCCAGGACTTCTGCCGGAAGGATGGAAGCTTTCAGAAGACAGGCCTATATCAACAGGTTATCGATACGGTGAATTGAATTACAGCAAGATGAAGGGACGAAATATCAAGGAAGAAGTGGACATCAGGTACTACAAATTAACCGGAGAGGAGATAGAGGAATTAACCACGATTTCTAAAACAGAGTTTTTGTCAGATTGGAGTGAATGGACAAGGAAAATGAGCTATCCAGGAGTTACAGCAGGCCATGATTCCGTTTGTTGGGACATGAAGGGCATTGGCCCTTATGGATGGTCTTACCGATTCATGTATATAGACACTGACATGCTCATAGAAACAACCGTGAATTCAGATCCACTTGAATGGGTAAGAAAAGAGAAAGAGCGTCAAGTAATTCAATAGTTGGATAAGGTAATTTTATTTCTGGAATCTGATCAAGCACATCTTGAAGGTCGTGCCCGGCTGTTGCGCATCGAACACCTGGGCAAACAAGATCAAATCAAGGTGTTGTTTAATAAGTTAAGGAAACATTTTGAAGAAGATAAAGACGAAACCGGATCTGAGGAAAATAAAAGTACGTTGCATAATTTAAATCATTCTAATCCTGTGGCGATGACATGAGTTACGAAAAGATATTCATATACAGTTCAAAAGGATATAAAAAAGAGAAAGCAATATGTTTGATGCTCAACGTTGCATTAGTCTTTATTCCTCACAGATGTAACCATAAATCACTCCAAACCGTTATTCAGGAAACAAAACTTTCATTTACAGCTTACATCATAGTTACAATTAGTTTTTCACATATAAATTACAATTCTAAATTTCACCAGCAAGTTTATTCTCAAAACAAGTTAGTGAGGCAACTATGAATACAAATCCTTTTATTGTGATAATACTGTTAATTGTGTCTTGGGGTAGTATAGTTCTGGCAGACTATGACACGGGATTTAAAGCATACCTTAGAGGTGATTTTAAGGCTGCATACAAACAACTGGAACCGGAAGCTCAAAAAGGAGATTCAAAAGCTCAATTTGCCCTGGGTTTGTTGTACCAGAGGGGAAATGGAGTTAAAAAGGACTATGTTAAGGCGTATATGTGGTATAACCTGGCGGCAACTAATGGCAACGAACGTGCGATTAAAAATAAAACCGATCTTGCATGCAAGATGTCTTCAGAACAAATTAAAAAGGCTGAAGACTTGTTTGTCAAACATAAGGATACAAAATCTCCACTTGATGCAATAAAGCTTCCACCCCTTGTGTTAGCACCCCTTCCTAATGTAGAGGTGCCAACTATTGTTAATGCAAACATTCTTGCAGAGGAGGAGTTGTCTTGTTTAGAAGATGATCAATTACCTGCTGACGAAGCTATAAAGAAATTCAAGGTGTTGGTGGAAAGTAAGCCGGAATCGGTTGAAGTACTTTGCAACCTTGCCGACGCCTATTCACGTAAGTGCGAAGAGTTAGGTGTTAAGAAAGGAAAACTGGAAGGTTTCAAGGCAGTCCAAAAGGCAAACAAGGCCAGGGAACTCGATCCAAAATCGGTACGTGCCTGTATCTCATTGGCAAATGCCTATTATGCCTGTGGCAAGAAGAATATGGCTGTTATGTGGGCGAATAAAGCGTTGGAGCTTGACACAAATAATCCTGAAGCTAAAAAACTTTTGGAACAACTCTGGTAAAATGGCAAAGTGTAATCATTCAATCCATAGTTTTCTGATTATTTGAGGAAGAAAAAATGTTCACTGTTATTACGTTCTCACACAATGTCACATGCGGAGTGAGTTAAGTTGAAGAGTCGGATGTTAGAAATCCACAAGTTCAGTCTTGTTAGGGGTGTTGAAGTTCCTCACGCATGATTTGAATATTGTGATACTCTACAATCGAAAGAGTAGAGAAACAGGGGACGCAAAATAAACCTAAATGGAGGAATCATATTATGCCTACTCGGCAACGAATAGTTTTAATTGCAATGCTGTTATTCATTGTAATTGGCAGTGTGTCGGCCCGGGCGGATTACGATGCCGGGTATGAGGCATATCTAAAGAGCGACTTCAAGACTGCTTACGAACAGTTAAAGCCGGAGGCACAAAAGGGGAATCCGAAGGCGCAATTTGCCCTTGGTTTGTTGTACCATGGGGGCAAAGGCGTTGAACAGAACAGTGTTCGGGCATATGTATGGTACAGCCTGGCGGAAGCCAATGGCCACAAACGTTCTGCCAAAATAAAGGAGGAGCTTGCCGGAAAGCTGTCCCCAGAGCAAATAAAAAATGCCAAAGAATTGATAGCCAAACATAGCCTGGAAGATTTAGAAAATCAGACAGATGAGCTTTTTGATGAAGAGTTTATTGAAGATGGTGTATTCGTCCTTTATAAAGGTGACTTACTTACCGTTAATCTGGGAGATGGCAATGAGATCACCCTGAAGGGCAAGAATAAAATAATAGGCGAAGCCATGCTGGAATTGAAACAGGAACTGAAACTGTCTTCAACCAATAATGATGCTCCTAATAAATTCTACAAAATGGCCGCGAAAGGCAATGTGAACAAGGACGATTTGATTAAATTCAGAACAACGATTAGAGACAATGGGGACGATGCAATCAGAGTTTTCTTTGGAGAAAGTTACACTGAGGGCGGAACAATGATGGAGAGTACAATAATAACATATCGTAAAAATATAACACTGGATTGCATCAAAAGTGCAATAGACCAAGTCAGGAATAGCGGCAAATTGACAGCAAGTCAATATAAAATATTCCTTGGATATGTAGGCAAGTGGGCTACCCAAGGCCGGAGAGCTTTTGCATTTCCTGGAGATATAGATTTTTCTTTTATATCAAACGATCCTAAAGTTATACAAATGCTTAAGGCGGCGTTTGACGCCTTAATCCTTCTTAAAACCGGAATGAACGCCAGCGATATTGACAGTGTAAGTACTGCCCACGGTAAAGGATTGCCGGAAGTATATGTTGGCTGGTGGGGTAAAAATTACGGTGACGAACAAATTGATAAAGTTACGAAAAAGGACAAAACTCTCTTTATGATAGACCCTAAAACCGGTAACCAAATACCTGTAGACGGGCCTAATACCATTTTGCAAATGGCTATGGAGAAAAATTCTAGTGGTAAGATGTTTGGAGTAATAGCCAAGACTACATATCACAACATAGGCAATACCGAGCCCGGCTTAACACTTGAGATGATAAGACACTTTGATAAGGATATTGTGAAAAGCCAGGTTTATGATTCCCTTTCCGAAATCGTAAAAGCATGTAAATATCTGGGTAGAAGTTTTGACTCACTTGAGGGCTCCGGTATTAAGATAGACCCGAAATTCAGCACCCAACTGGATTTTGCGAAAAAGATTACACAATATGAAAAAGGCATCAGAGACGACGGCACAAATGCAGGGGGTAAATTGATTCAAGACCAGCTAGATCTGATCAAACAATATTTTGGCGGTTTTCCTGCGGATCTTAAAGAGGTTAAGGGTAATGTAGAGGGCGGTGTTGATGCTAAAATAAAGCTCAATGATTCTGCAAAACAGTTTTTCGATGAGTGCAAACGCATAATGTGGGGAAACGGACGTGCAAGTTTAAATGAAAGAGTCAGGATAATTGAAGAAAAGATTGAATCTGCAAGAAAGCGTGAGGCATCAGGAAAAGATATAGATTCTGAAAAAACCGATATAAGAAATGAACTATCATCCATTGATGAAATGATAAAGACTGAATACGCGTTGCTGAAACATGATAGTGTGGACATTGATTCAAAATTTGAATCTCTTAAAAATGGTTTTAATAAATTATACACTGATTTTACAGATGAGTTTAATGTACGCAGAATTACTGATGATGAGCTCAAAACTCTTGAGTTTATCAAAGAATGGCTTAAAAATAAAAAAGGTGGTGGCAGGCTTGTAGCCCTGGCCTACATGGTAAAGGCTATTGACGAATCAGTTGATAAAGCCAACTCAATACTTGACATAATTGCGATGGATGACTTACTCCTTGACGAACTTCGTAACGAACAACCCACAAATGAATATCTGATAAGTATCAGAAGCAAGATAAAAAGTAATAAAACTTTACGGAAGTTGGGGTTGGATAAAGACTTATATTCCAACATAAAGTATACCGGCACGGTTGGGGCTATTCAACATATCAATTCACAACTTAATCAGTCCATTCAGAATTCAATCAGTGGCAGGATGGCTACTACGGGGCTTAAATATTACAACCTGTATGGTGAATTGAATGCGTATGCTGACGCGTATGAAAAGAAAGGCTGGAGTGGTGTTGCCACCGAGATATTTTCACGCAGAGTACCGCTTGGCGGTGCTATAGAAGCCTATTATAGGGACAAGCCATTCACTGCGGGATGGGAATGTATAAAAACCATCTTTCCTCCCTTGGGGATTCCGGAGGCCATAGGAAGTGTAACACTTACCATTCTTCAGGAAAGTGAGAGTTTCTACTGGACTAATGAACTTGGTTATCTAAAGGATAATCTGTTCGCGAGCGCCAGGTTCAAGCCAGTGCCGGGTTCTGTCAAAACACATGGAGATGTTAAATCCGCGCTGTGGCATCTTATTTCTGTAAAACACAATGGACAGACTATTTTGCGTAATGAAATCCGCGAGAAGCTTATTGAGGACGATTGGGGAGTAAAAGATACATTAGATAATACTATCTTAAAATCAGACCCTATCCTGTGCTCAATATTGGAAATAATTAAAAAAGAAGAAGTGAGTAAAAAGCTTGCCAGCTACAAATTCTGGCCGCAATACCGTGAAAGGAAAAAGAATCTATACGACTGGACTGCCAAAAATCTTATTACCGAGCTTGAGTCACGAATGAGCGCTGAATTCATTGAAATAAGCGGTACGTTACCTGAACTGAAGGAGAGGATGGGTGGGATCGCAAAGGACCTTGATGCAGAATTGGAAATGCAGGAGGCAATGGATAAAGAGGATTATGGTGACAGCAAGAATTTTATTTCGGCATGGATATGGAATACTTTCCGAAACTGGAATGGCAGTGGTGGGAATGTTAAGGACAATTATTCCACCTATCTTGGAATTGTGAACAAATATATTGATGCCTACTCAGACGTTATTTCGTCGAGAGACTCGGCAGAAAAAGGTGCGGGTTTTACTGACAAAAATATAACCGTAGATACCGGAATACGAATGCTTACAGGCCCGTATTTTCTAAGAGGCCGACCTGAAATAGATAAACCTGTAGAGACAGAATGGAAAAACAAACCCAAAGAGATCCTTGGAGAAACAATAACCAAGCTCCTGGAAATAAAGAAAACCGTCATCAAAGATGCGAAACTGGACAGCGAATTTGATCATGAAATTATTAAAGATATGCTTTTTCATAGAACATGGCAGCAGATATTCAGCTTTGTTTACAAGAAACACGACTACATCAAAGACAAGGTATTTTACCAGACGGAATATGTGGAAACTGCCACCGGGGACGCTCGTCCCGTTACTAAAACCATAGTCAGGGTGGATCCTGCAATGAAGGAAAAAGCTCTGGAAAGAGCAAAATATCATGACGCTAAATACAAGGAATTTCTTGATAAATTCAAGGAGCATTATGGCAGCCAGTTGACAACCGTTCTCAATGTTCTGGTGCAATGGAAAGCCGACCCTCTCGGGGAAGAGATAAAGCCGGTAAAAAATTCCGAAGTTAAAATAAATGCATTGGAAGACCAGTTCTTTGGTTCAAAAGACCTGGAAGAAGATGATATCGAAGATGGAAAACATTCAATAGACCTTTTTTCAGGTAAGTACTCCCTCACAATCAAAGCAAACGGATTTTTAACAGAATACGATGAAGATGAACTTTTCGTGGAGGTAAATATCCCGAAAGTAAATGTTGACCATGAGGAAATTGAATCGGTTGAAAAAGAAGTATTCTTGAAAGCAAAGGAAGGGCAATTTACCACCACCGTCGTTGATAAAAACACCAAAGAAGGAATAACTAAGGCAGAAGTGAAGTTGTTGCCACCATCTGCTGACTACGGTGAGAATTTTATATCAGTTGACAATAACGGCTCTTGTATATTCAAAGACCTTCCTCCGGGCGACCACTATAAGGTTGAAGCACGGGCGGAATGTTATCATGGGCCTGTTACTAAAGGTGGGATCATAATCGACAATGTAAACCCCCAGAATTCTACTTCTGAATTAAAAGTAGATCTTTCACCTATCCTGAGTGTAGTAAACATCACAGTAAAGGATCCTGAAGGTAGAGGATTAGATGCCGTTGATGTTACCGTAAATGGGAAAAACGACAAAACAGGCTTCAGTGGAGAAGTTGCTTTCAACGAAGTTTTACCAAGCATTAAACAAGAAGACGGCTATAAAGTGACGGCAGTAAAGGATGGGTATACAACGGTAGAGGCAAATTTGAAAGTTCTTCCCAAAGACGGAGTAACTGAATTCAATAAGGAAATTATGATGATTGCCGGTGGCAGGATTGAAGTAGCGGTCGTTGACGAATTCGGAAAAATTATTACCGGAGCAGAGGTGTTTTTAAATTGGGGAACAAATAATAGCAAATCAGAAATCAGTAATTCCGACGGCATAGCTTCCTTTGATGAACTTACGATTAATGAATACTGGCTTAATGCTTCAAAGACCGGTTATATATCACCGGAAACACCTTATCGGGTTAATATCAGCTCCGGAAACATTACTCCGCCATTGTTAACAATCAAGCTCGAAGAAGGTATGAAAATAAAAGTCTGGGCAATGGACGGAGGCAAGCCGGTAGGCGCATCCGGCGCAATGATATCAATGGATGGTGCTACAAAAACTGCACCACAGGGCACAGCCGAATTCAGCCCCAGAGAAGGTAAACATACTTTCTCTGTAGTTGCCAGAGGATATACGGAAAAAGAGGTTGTTAAGGATATAGTACCGGGTACGACAGACAAGAATATCTATATTCAGATTTGGCCTGCCGTAACACTTACGGTAGAGATATTTGATGAAAAAAAGAATGTAATGATTAAAAATGCCTCAGCCACTCTCCTGCTTGATGGAAAATTGATAGACAGCGACCAGGGAGAGGTTATTTTGTTTTCCGATCTTGAGCAAAAGACGTATACAGTTGAAGTTGCCGCAGAAGATTATAGCTCTTCAAGTATTTCATTACCGATTAATGCCACTTTGGGGAAAAACCAGACTCAGCGAATTTATCTCACCGAGCTTACGGGTTCTATAAGCGTATCGGTTTCAGGTTATGAAGGATCCGACCCTGATAAGAAAGTTTTTATTTCAGTAAGTGGTCAAGGAGGTTCCGGCTCCGGTGTGGGTTTGTCCGGCTCTTTTACAGGGCTGAAGAGGGGGAATTATACTGTTTCTGCTTCTGCTGAAGGATATGAATCCAAACCCGTGGAAGTTACTGTTACACCGCCTGATTCGCAATCGGTGGGTGTTGAACTTAAAAGGGAAAAGTCTGATAAAATAACAGAAAAAGATGAAACTGAAAAAATTGTGGATGAACTGAAAGATCTCATAAAAGAAGGGAAATTGGAAGAAGCATATAAAATTTACATGGAGCAGTTATCACCGGAAGAGGCGTTAGAGGTTGTGAAATTGCTGTCCGATGACGAAATAGCCGCTATTACTGAAGGTGGGCTCAAGAAAGAAGAACAGGATATTGAAGTTGCCACAGAGGACAAAGATGAGAATGATTTGAATACTGATACGGAAGAACTTATTGACGATGAAGAAAAGGATATTGTCATAGATGACAAAGTTACAAAAGAAGATGATAGTAAAGGAGATGAAACCGGTGATTATGTAGATGTAGAAGAGTTGGAAGCAATGGATAATGATTCATTACAGAATAGTGTAGAGCAAGGAAAAAGTAATTTGGAATCTGATGATAAAAATTATCCTGAAGAAAAATCTGGAGATATTGTGACTGATCATGAAGAAAGTAGTCTTATTGGTGCTGATGAAGAGTTATCTGGAGATGAGAAGAAAGCTGAAGAAGAATTTAAGGCTATGAAAGAAGACGAAGCGGACATTGTAAAAAATGAACTCAAGAATGTGTGGTTTGCCAAAGGTAGTTTTAACATGGATAATTATGTGGATAGATTAAGCAGAATTGCAAATAGTAGCTTACCCGACATCTTTGGGCATGTTAAGGTAAAGAAGGCCCCATCAATCTTAGCTTTAAAAATAAATTCTAAAACAGGAGATGTGGATGGTAGAGGAAAATTACAGATACTGGCATCTTTTAAACTGTTTGATGTATTTGATGCCGATTTCAAGATAATAAATAATCCTTATTTAACCGGCACATACGAATCGACTCTAATTGAAGGGAAATACAATGATAATAACGGCAAGGGCATTGGAAGAGTGTCCTTATTTGGCAATTTAGTAGATAAGGAAACTTTCGATGTGGCCCCGATGTTTTCTTCATGGTCAGGTAAAGTAGAAAACAGTGAGAAAATAACCGGCAACCTTACTTTGAATTTCACTGGAAAACTTGGTGAATTTGATGAAACCTTTGCTGCGGACATAAACAAATATGATTACAAAAGCGGTGGTAGTATTGATGATGAAATCGCGGAAATTTTTGAGAGAGAGGATAGTAGCGAAAAGGATGACTTCACTTTTGGAGGGGATTGCAATCAATATGAAGCCGGCCTCAAAAATGGGAAATTGATTATTAAGGGTAATTATTATCATGATGAACTAAAGAGGTTCTCAAAGATGGAGATCATCCCGAATTCCATAACTGACGCGACCGAAGTAAGAATACAGACTGGCAGTATCTATAATTACAGCAATACAGGCTATCTTGTTTACTCCACCGAGCAAGGACACCTTAAATATATCATTCTCTGGCCTGACAGCACTCCAAGACTGACAAAAACATATAAAACTCCCGTTATTAAACATAGAGGAGAGATTACCAGGAGTTACAAAGAAGGCTCTATGAGAATAGTAAATGTTGGCTCAAGAGCAGCAAAAGTTGCCTGGACAACTAAACAGGGAAAGTTAGATTCCGGATGGATTGATAGAAATGGCAAATTTACTAAGGCAGGAAGTTTTATAATTGAGGATTTTGAATTAGGCAGCAGGAATGCTTATAAAGTTGAAAAGGAAGGCGGCAATTTAATTATTTATGGAACAACGTGGCACGACGAACTGGAACAGTTTACAAATCCAACTATCGTCAGCAACAGCATAAAGGATGCCTATAAATATAAATTCGAAGTTGGAGGCCTTTATAATAACAGTAATCCGGGATACCTGATATACTCGACAGAATCCGGTTACCTTAAATTCATGATATTGGGCACGAGTGGTGACGCTTCCTATGGCTCTCAAAAGCCGTCTTCAAAACTGACAGTAATACATTCAGGGACTATTACAAGTAGCTACAAGAAAGGTACTATGGGCTTTGAGGACGCAAGTTCCATGGCTGCCGGGATATACTGGAAAACAAAACAGGGAATAACAGAATCAGGATATTTAAAAAAGTTCAAAGGCTTTAGTCGTGAATGGTGATAAGAAATTATTGCTTTAGTTGTATCTTTACGGTCAGGCTTTTATGGCAATACTCTGAAAACTCTGGGATCTCCACATGAGTGGAATATGGAGCATATTATGGTAATTAATATTTCTCAAATAGTAATACAGGCATCCTTGCCTGTGCTAATAATAAAAAACCGCTTGAAGAGAAACAAGTGTACCACAATGTTAATTTTGATGGCGCTCGTATTTTCTTCCACTGTTTACGGACAGACCATGTCTGATCGTGAAAAACGTAAACAGGAAAAGATTGGACAGGAGATAAAAGAAAAAATATCAAGATATAAAATTGAAGTCAGACAGAGTCCATATTCCGTTGAGAGTCTTTGCCATTTGGCGGACTGTTACACTGAAATGTTTATACTCACCGGAAAAAAGGACAAAAAATTGACTGTGATTGCATTAAATCTCGCGCTTGACGCCCGGCGAAAGGATCATAAGTCCGCCCTCCCTCATATATCAATGGCCAAAATATTTACGGCACGGGATAAAAGGAAATCTGCCATTGAAAGGGCAATGTGGGCCAACAGACTTGAACCTGAAAATCCGGAAGTAAAAAAAATGCTTAAAGGACTTGATATCACAAAACAGGACGCGGACTTCTTTTTTGGTTGTGAAGGTTTTGAAGATTTTTTGATAGAGGAAGAGGAAGCTTCATTTGTCCAGGATTTGCTATTACTCTATGAAAAGTATCCTGGAAAGATGAGAATCGTTGCCATTTTTGGCGGCATCCTCCTGTTTATGGCGATTGTGATATCCCTCTACTCGCTTTACAAAATAATATGGTTTTTCTTGCGACTATTTATAAGGATTATTACGTTTTCATTTAGAAGGAGAAAAGCCTGAATTATCCTGCTAATCCTATAAAAAATTATGAAAAAGATATTTAGTATATTTATACTGCTGGCTGTGGTTATAACAATTTGTTATATAGCTGATACACCTGTGGATGCCGGGCAAAAAATACCGTGTAGGGTTCAAAATCTTTGTAAACTTGCAGACCAATATACAGATAAATATCGCATTAGCGGGCGTTCAAAAGAGAAATGGCCTCTTATCGCCTTAAAGCTCTCCATGGAAGCGTGGACACTTGATAAGAACTCCGCTTTACCACACATTTCTATGGCAAATACGTACATTGAGATGAATAATATACCTGAAGCTGTCAAAAGCGCGAAACGTGCTGCCAGATTTGATTCGGACAATCGGAAGATCATGGAATTGTTTAAGACACTTGGAATCAGAAAGCAAGAGAAAAAGTTCTTTACGGTAGAGGCCGCTGACAAATACCTTGCAGTTTATAAAGAAGATGGTGATTTGAAAATATTGTACAACAAATATAAAGAATTCATCATAGGCGGCCTTGTCATTGCCATTATAATAATTATTGTATTTTTTATAATATTCTTTCGCATTGTTTATCGACCCATGCGTTTCTTAGTGAGAATGTTTTTAAGACCTTTTCGTAGAAGAAACTAGCAAAGAAGATATAAAAGAGGCCAGGCGTGATAGAGAAATGTTGCCGGAAAATGATCGTTAGCATCCACTCAAATCTGAAGCGATGAAGGTTGCAGAAGGTATAGAGTTGAAGGATGTAAATAGCGCGTACAAACCGATTCCAGGACTTCTGCCTGAGGGATGGAAACTATCAAAAGATAAACCAATATCAATAGGTTATCGATACGGCGAATTGAATTACAGTAAGATACGTGGGCGAAAAGTTAAGGAGGAAGTGAGCATCAGGTATTCAATATTAACCAAAGAGGAAAAAGGAATTAACCGCAGTGTCTGCAACAGGATTTTTATCAGATTGGTGTTAATGTCCGGGAAAGATGGCTGGATACATAAAGGATAAAAACCATGGAAATATGATCTACTACTAGAGAAAATTCGTGTTAGTTGTAAACTGGATATGTTTGGTGAATATAATAAAATTATTGAAAAGATAAAATGTAATAATTGGGGTGCCATGGTGTCAGACTTTATTGAAATTCCTTGCAAAGTTAATACAAAAGGGTGGTTCTGGGTACCTATTAGTAGAAATAATAGAGAGGTTTTTTCAAATGCACTATTGAAGTTTGCAAACAGGGAACTTGAGTTAGGGTGTATTGATATTAATGGTAATTACTCATTACTTAATAAGATACAAACTATGGATATTAAGTAATTAAAACTTGTGAAAGGAGAAGATTGTGAAAAAAACATTCTGCTTTAAATTTCTTCTGGCAATAATCATAACCTTATCTTTTAATGTAACCATACATAACGCAGCGGCAGAAACCACTCACGATGCTATCGACCGGTATAGAGCAATAACTAAGGAGAATCCCGAATCCGTAGAAGCTCAATGTAATCTAGCGGATGCATATATCAGGAAATATCAGAAGACCTCTGAAAAGAAGTATCTCCTTTTAGCTAAAATGGCCGCAATAAAAGTATTGAATATTAACCCTGACTCACCTCTACCTCACCTATCAATGGCCAGGCTGTTCATCGCTCTCAATAAAAGCGACAAGGCTTTGGATCATGCACAAAAGGCGATAGGGCTTGATCCCGGGAATGCTGAGGCCCGGCAACTGCTTAAGGAACTTGGAGGCAAAGTTGCTGAAAATATAATTGACGCGGGGCCTCAAACAGCTCCAAATATTCCGGCCCCAGAATATACAAAGCCAAAAGGGACGTCAGATCTGATAGTAAACAACAGCCTTACACCAGAAAAACGAAAAGCGGTAAAAATAGAAGGTAAAGAGGCTTTACCCCTGCGTATCCTGACCAGACCGTTTTCCAATGTTTACACTGAGAAGGATAATAGTAAAGGTACGGTGATGGAAAACGTACCTTCATTTCAGTCATTCTTTGTTTATACTAAACCATCTTCCGAAGATATTGAATTGGGAGATGCCTGGTATGAAGTAGGTACTGACAATCTGGGGACAGTTGTTGGCTGGATGAGATATGATGATGTGTTTGAGTGGAAGCAGACAATGTGTCTTGCATATACTCATCCGGAAGGACGTAAGCAAGTCTTGATGTTTGAGAGAAAAAGCTATCTGAAGGGTATTATAGAATCATCAAGTGACGACAGAACCAAGAATGCGGAAGAACTATACACAGCTATAGATTCCAGGGATATCCCTCAGGACTTTCCTGTGATATCAATAGAACCGAAAAAAGCAGTGGATATCTCAAAACAATTCTATCTCCTTCCTATTCTGGATTTCCAAACGATAGAGATAGATGGTCGGGAGGGCAGGTTATTAAAATTAGCAGCCGTAACAGGTACACGTGAAAAGAGCGATATTCGTGTTGACAATGAATTTCTTGATGATGCCCTGGGAGAATCTACCAGGGTGGATGAAAAAACATTAAAACAACTTACTGTGGATTTAGTCTGGGTCATGGACACTACCGTAAGCATGCGACCCCACATTGCACAAACCCTTGACGTGGTGAATAATGCCTCTACTCAAATTACACAGGATAAGGAATTGACCGAGTCTATTCATTTCGGCATATGGGGTTACAGAGATAACCTGGAAGCTATACCGGACATCGGATATACTACAAAGAATTACTCACCTGCACTGCTGACCATAGACAAATTCAAAGACACTCTGGCCATGGTAAAGGTAACAACAACCGACTCAGTTGACTATGAGGAAGACGTGTTTTCCGGTATGAACGACGCTATTTACAGTACCAAGTGGAGCCCGAATGCTATGCGTTTGATAGTTTTAGTCGCCGACGCTCCCGGCCACGAACTTGGACATGAATGGAACCTTTCTAAATCCGATGAAAACACTTTACATGAACTCGCCAAAGATAATAATATTTATATCATTGCAATTCACATAAAGGAGCCTAGAGCCGGTCAATACCATGAAAAGGCGGAAACCCAATTTCTTACTCTGAGCAGGAATGAGGGACAAGGCGTCGAATCTGCGTATTATGATATCCCCTCGGACAACATAGATGCCTTTCACAGGGTTACCACCGAATTTGTAGCAAAAATCAGTAAACTGGTTTATAGCGCCAAGAAGGGGACTATGTATGATGATACAACTGCCAAAGTTGCTGAAGATTCAACTAGTAAGCCAATTGAGGTAAACCATAAAGCTAGTGGAGAAATGGCCTTCCTGAATGAGTCTGAGGGATCAAGTGATAAAACAAGTCCTAAGTCTTCTTTGGACGTTAAAAAAGATATACCAAAAGGAGAGATGGCTTTCCTGGAAGAAGCCGAAACTATAACAGCATCCGGAGAGCAGTTTGATTCGGTAATAAAGGCAGCATTGGTGAAGTGGATCGGAATAATGTCAGAGGCCCAGTCTCCAAGTGACATTGTCGCGTGGGCCGTGGACAAGGATTTGGTAGAGCCTGCCATTCAGTCAATGGAGGTTCGTCTGCTTATCAACAAGCGTCAGCTCGATTCGCTTAAAACCGTACTGTCTGATGTGATGTCGGCCGGGAGGCGAGGCCAAATTGGTGGAGAGAATTTCTTTGATGCGTTGCAGGCAACAGCAGCCACTGCCGCACGTAATCCGGACAAGATTATAAATGCAAAGGCCATGGCCCAAACCGGTCTCATCCCGGAGTTCCTGGAAGGACTGCCATATAAAAGTAAATTAATGGATATGAGTAATGAACTATGGTTCAGTTGGTCAGTAGACGAACAGTTTGAGTTCCTCAATGAACTTGATGCGAAGATTCATGCCTATTTGTCTATCCACGATACCCCGGAAGGTTGGATACAACTCAATAAGGGTGACGATCCGGACGAACACGTTTATCCTATCAGCTTGGAGTTGCTTCCTTAATTATGCAGAGAACGCAAATAAACAAGTGTAGTGATAATGTTTTTTTATTGCGGGAAGTTCACAAGACTCGCGAAAAAGGAGGTGTTGTTTTTGAACTGAGAATACCTTTTATGACTGCACAAAGAGGTGAGTTTCTGGCCGTAGTCGGTCTCAGCGGGTGTGGCAAATCCACTTTACTTGATATGCTTGGCCTTGTACTGAAGCCGACTTACGCAAAGGAGTTTCTGTTAAGTATCGGAACAGAAAACAGGAAACAGATAAAAATTACTACTTTACTAGAAAAAGAACTGGCTTCAATACGTAAAAAATCTATAGGCTATGTACTTCAAGCAGGAGGATTGCTGCCATTTCTTACCGTAAAGGAAAACATAATGTTGCCGTGTCGTCTCAACCGGGTAAGTAACGGCAACGCTGTTTTTGATCTGGTCAAACGCTTGGGTATTTCTGACCAGCTTTCCAAAAAGCCTCAACATCTTTCAGGTGGGCAGAGACAGAGGGTAGCTATTGCTCGTGCACTGGCCTGCGGACCTCCTCTTGTCCTTGCGGACGAGCCAACGGCTGCTGTGGATAAGCTAACGGCCATTGAGATAAGAAATGAATTCAAGGAATTGACACAACAAATGGGAGTTACTTTAATTATGGTCACACATAATCAGGCACTAGTGGATAACGTTGCTGACAGAATTTTCACCTTTAATGTGGAAAAAAAAAGTAAGGATCATACCGTTTCTACAATTTATGAACTGAAAAAACATGACAGGCAAACATTATGATATCTCTTCATAACAACCGAATGAATGCAAACCAAACGAAAAAGGCCATGATCTCAACAAATATGGATAAATCAGCAGGAAGAATGAGAAGTCCTTTGAGCATTGTATTTCAGCTTTCTTGCGCTGATTTGAGACACGAATGGGTTTTGACTATTTGTCTGGTCATGGCCGTTACAGCAGTACTCTCACCCTTAATGATTCTCTTTGGTTTAAAATTCGGGACTATTGAAGTGTTGCGTTTTCGCCTGATACAGGATCCCAGAAATCGCGAAATAAGACCATTGACGAGTAAATCTTTTACTCAAGAGTGGTTTCACAAACTAAGAAGCAGAGAAGATGTCTCCTTTATCGTGCCTACAACGCGCCAGATCTCTGCTTCAGTAGAAGCTCGGATAGAAGGAAATTCCGAAAATGAAGGCGAGAAAAAGTTTACTCTGGACATCATTCCAACGGACGATGGAGATCGGCTCATTATAGAAAACGGAGCTTCTATTCCAACTTCGGATCAGTGTGTTCTAACCAATGCTGCCGCAGAGAAGCTTGGCGCAAAGATTGGCGACAGACTTATTGTGACAGCAAAACGTTACAAAGGTACTCGTTACGAAAAGGGAATGCTTTGCCTCAAGGTCACAGGTGTGCTCACAGACCGGGCAAGTGCCTTAAAGTCTATTTATGTCCGTCTGGCTATTCTGGAAGCGGTAGAAAGTTACAAGGACGGTCAGGCAGTGCCTGAATACGGTTGGGAAGGGTCAACGCCTAAGGCTTATCCTCTATACGACGGTTTGGTAGTCATCCTCTCAAAGAAACTAAACAAGATAGAAGAATTCAAATTAATCAATAATACTGGTTTTACAAAGATAGAGCCGTTAACAACACGGGAACTCTTTGAACGGGCAGGTTACCTTTTATCACCAGGAAAAACTATTTACCTGCTCTCTACCAAGAGAAAACTTGCTGGCCATGAGAGCGTTAGATCTATAGGATTTCGCTTGCGTGGCAAAGGAGCTGTCTTGATTCCCTGGGTAAGTGAATTGAAGGCTGAACTTGTTGACAGATCCAACCATGTGGTTAATTCTCTTACTCTTTTAAGCCTATCCGTTCCAAAGGAAAAAGCAGTTGATATAGGGATGATTCCAATTCCAGCCTGGAGTAGTGAGGTAGATCCCGATGAGAATAATTCAGACACTGCTCAATGGCGCAAAATCATGTTGCCAGAAAGTGTCAAAAGACCAGACGGTCCTGTACGACTGCATGTAATAAGAGACGATGATTCATTTATTTTTCCGATCCAAATTGAATCTGATTCTGTTCCGAAAGAAATTGAGCAGGAATATGCTGCTTTTATTCCGGCAAGGCTTGCGGGCATACTGAATTTGTTTAAACACCGTAACATTACTTTTGATAATACAATCAGGGAGTTTGTTCTTTCACGTCGCGGGTATGCCGGTTTCCGCCTGTATGCGTCAACTATTGACGATGTAGACCGCATCAAACAGCACCTGGAGGAAGAGGGTATTCCTGTTCATACTGAAGCTGAGCGGATCCGTGATGTTACTGAGTTAGATATATACCTTACCTTAATCTTCTGGTTGATTGCAACGGTCGGTATTATCGGTGGTGTGGCCACATTAATGGCCAGTCTCTACGCTTCTGTGGAACGTAAGCGTAGAGATTTGAGTATACTTCGTCTGATTGGACTTTCCGGAGCTACCCTGTTACGTTTTCCAGTCTATCAGGGTATAATTATTGCGGTCGGCGGTTTTTGTGTGGCCTTTGTGTTTTTTGAATCATTGGCCTGGATCATCAATACACTGTTCAGCAATCATCTACAAGCTGAAGAGAGTCTCTGTCGTCTGGCTATCTGGCACTTTATAATTGTTCTGGGTGCCACTGTAGCTGTGGCAGTACTGGCGGGTACCGTTGCCGCATGGCGCGTCACCCGGATAGAACCGGCTGAGGCATTAAGAGATGAGTAAAAACTTATTTATTAGCGTGGTGTGACAATTCAGAATTATATAATTCTATGAGAACATAAATATTTCTTATGAAAAAAACCAACAATTATATGTCAAAAAAAATTCGCACTACTGGAGTATTCCACCAACATTGCTTTTTAAAAAAAGTAGACGCATCTGTTCGATGGTTGATTATTGCGTTGATCACAATCTTATCTCTGTCATTTACTTCTATGGTAAATGACAGCAGGGCTGACATATTCAATCCTAAACCGGACAAAGAGGATTTTATATTACCAATGCCGGGTAATAGGAGTATGGTTTTCAGGCCTGTCTACATAGGAGAGAACGACGAACCATATGCCATGCGCAAGTTTACGGTTGGAGATCCCAGTGGAGGATTCAAAGAATATCCCACAACCGTAGCTATTGGAGGTGCATTTGTCGGGGAGAATAATGGACGAAGGGATTGGTTATATTACATGGGAAAATATGAAGTTACAGAGGCCCAATATGCTGCTGTTATGGGACTTTCCAATGATGAAACGGAAGAAACCCTCAAGAGTCAGTATCCGGTACATGATATTTCATTGCTTGATGCCATGGAGTTTGTGGATCGATACAATCAATGGCTTTTTGCAAATGCACTTGACAAGCTTCCAAAAAATAAAACGACAGTAGGGTTTATTCGGCTGCCCAGTGAGATAGAGTGGGAGTTTGCTGCACGAGGTGGATCTGTTATGTCTGATGATGATTTTGACCGTATAAAACCTTACAGGGGTAATCTGGCGGATTTTGAATGGTTCTCCGGTCCAAAGTCTTCCCACAATAAAATCAAGAAAGTTGGCAAACTAAAACCCAACGTGTTGGGCATTCACGATATACTTGCTAATGTTTCCGAAATGACTTATAGTTTGTACCAGATAGAATACTACCAGGGTAGACTTGGTGGATTTGTAAGCCGGGGAGGCCACTATTTGACATCAGAGAAAAGAATACGGTCTTCTCTCAGAACAGAAGAACCATTTTACATTGGCAGTACAAAGAAGGGTTTCAAACCAAACCGGAAACCAACTATGGGCTTTAGACTCGTGCTATCATCCATAATATACGAAGACCGCAGCACTGCCAGACAACTGAAGACAGATTGGAATGAATACCGGGGCGGTAAAGGTGCAAATATGCCCGCTGCCGTCTCAGTCAGCCCTACCATTGTCCAAACAGATGTAAAAAATGTTGATGCGTTCAAACATCTTGACAGACTGAAAGTGGAATTGTACAAAATGGGTAGTATTCCACAAGGCATACTACAAGAGATGGGATTTCTTGAAGCGGCCATGGGTGACATCAAATTTATCCTGAAACGGGCAGATGAGAATTCCGCATTCGCCTGGGCAAAGATCGCTGCAGAGCGAGGTTTCTTCATATTCAGGGAACTGAGAAAACTACCAACTTTAAAGAAGGCTTTAACAATCGCAGAAAGATCTGAACGTACGAAAATGGCAGAAAAATTAAAAATTCGCAAGTCTGAATTAGAACTAAATATAGAGCAGGCCCTGACGTCATACTCAGATTCATTTCGTCAACTTGCCACTATTGTTCCCGAGACTATTGAAAAGGGGTTTAAGAAATATATTAATTTTCTGGTGGAACATAATGCTCCCGATCAACTTCGAGTGCTAAAAACAGTGCAAGAACATTTTGACACCTACAACAACGGCAAACGTGCTGATAAAGATACATGGAAACAGGATTTTATTAATATCGGAAAATAGACAGAAAAATTATAAAATTGCTTGAAATCTTCTTCCGTTTATATCAAGATAACGGAAGGTGTATATATAATGATACAATTACAAAGAAAGGGGATTTGACATGAAAAAAGAATTAGTGATATTGCTTGTTATAGTAATCAGTATTTCATGCTTAACAGGTTGCCAGACTACTGATAAAACACGTACAAAGGCAGAAGGAACTGCTGTTGGCGCAGGTGGTGGTGCTCTCCTTGGCGGTCTCCTTGGTGTTGCATTTGGTGGTGGAGATGGTGCTCTTATTGGCGCGGCTGCCGGAGCAGTTGTAGGCGGGGCTGTTGGTTATGCTTATGGAACTCATGTGGCCAATGAAAAAGATAAATACGTAGAGGCCGAAGATTGGTTGGATGCATGTGTAGACAGTCTGAATGAGACAAACAAAGAGACCATGGAGTATAATCTAGAACTTTCTAAGAACATCAAGGACATGGATGCTACAACAGCCCAGTTAGTTACTGACTACGAAAACAAAAAAGTCAAAAAAAGTGTTTTGAAAAAGGAAAAGAAAAAAGTTGATGCTACGCTTGAAGAGGCTGAGGAAAAGCTTGCTAAGGCAAACTTCGAATTGGAAAACCAACTGACAGTATTGGAAGAAACAAAGAGGGAAGTAGGGCAAGATGAATATACAAAAGCGTTAGATGAGAAAATTGCCGAACTTAAAATACACATTGAAGATTTAGAGTCGCAGACTGAAGAGTTAGCTTCATTGTCAAGCCGTATGTCAGTATAATTCTATTATTTCCTAGTTAAAACTTTAGTGATGTATTGGATTCCAAAATTATTTGTCTACCTGATAGGGGTAAAAAAATACCCTTATCAGGTATCATTAGCTAATGTGTATAGCTTTACTTAATCTAACGTACTAATTGCTAAACACGAGCATAACAAAGTATGGAGGGATTCTGTAAACAGATGAAGAGTGTGTGTGTCATAATGGCCATATTTGTCTTTATGCTTTTATCTGGTTGCCAAACCACTACTACTGATCCAAGAAAGGGTGGCCTGTTCGGTTATAATCCAAAGGCTTACGAAAAACGGCTTGATGACCGTAGAAATCTAAAAGTGGATTTGGAAAGGCAAAATACCGAAATAAAGCAGGAATCAGAAAAACTCAAAGAAGAATATACAAGCAAGCAAGCTGAACAGGATGACTTGGCGAGAAAGGTAGCCTCACTGGACGAAGAAGTTGATAAGATTGAAAAAGAGATTGCAAACATAACGTTACGCACGGATTTACAAAAACACGCCAAGTGGAAAATTGACCTGAAACTGAAGAGCCTGAAAAACAAACTTGCCGATACAGAAATAAAGGAACGGAAATTAAAAGCGCTCCAGAAGAACCTCGACAGTTTGCTGGAAGAAGCTGCATCCCTTAGTGACCTCTAAGCAGAATCATTGCAGCATATCCAAAAAATGCTCTTGCAACACAACGACACAATTAAAGCAGGAAGATTCAAGCCTGTCTGCAATAAGATAGTACATGTAAATATGGTTGACAATTAACTGCTATCGTTTTACGCTTGCAAATATAGGCACACTGCACTCTCAAGCAGAAAGAAATAGCGCTAAACCGCCCTAGACCTAACTAAAGACTTTATTTTTCGTGAAGAAATTCTTATGCTTTTACGTTTGTCATACCTCTTGTTAATTACTCTCAATATCGCTTTTAGATTATGTAGCACGGCCTTTTGTCAAACCAACCAGACGGCATGGACGAGTAACGACGATATGCTTTTGTTTTATGAAGCCGTAGTGAAGATACAGAAAAATACGCTTAAGTCCGAAACTACCAGACAAATGGTGTACAAGGCCATTCGCTTCTACATGCGGGAGCAGGATCTTTTTTCTGATTACCTTCCTCCAAAAGAGTATGATGAATATAAGCATTCTCAAAGTGAGCGATACACAGGAGTGGGAATGGATATATTCAACGACCATTCCGGTAGAGTTGTCTGTATACCTTTTCCGGATGGACCAGCAAGTGAAGCCGGAGTGGATTACGGTGACGTTCTTACATTTGTAGACAACCATTCGGTAGATGGCAAATCTGTTTTTACCATTGGGTCTTTGATACGTGGCAATCCGGGAACTTCTGTTTCCCTGGTGTTTCAGGACTCAAAAGGTGCAACAAAACAGTATTCTTTACGCCGCCGGCAAATCAAGTTTCGATCAGTAATCCTTCAACGATCAGGTCAGTTCTTGGTGTTAAAAATAATCCGCTTTACAAACGAAACTTCAGAGGAACTAAGAAGTGTTCTAGACAGCCTGGTACCTGATATGACAAAAATCATTGATCTAAGAGGTAATACCGGTGGAGACCTTTTTGAGGCGATAGATACAGCTTCAATGTTTCTGGATTCTGGCACCAAAATTGTGGATCTTAAGACCAGCCAAGGTATTAAAACATACGCAGCCACCAGAAAACCAATAGACACAAATTCTAAATTATTCTTATGGCAGGATGGATTCACTGCTAGCGCGGCAGAAGTGTTTATTGCGGCGCTGGTTCAGAATGGCCGTGGAATCTCCATTGGTCAAACCACTTTTGGTAAAGGGGTTTCCCAATGCATAATCGAACTGACTGACGGATCTGCGCTATTTGTTTCCAATGCCGCCTTGCGTTCACCTAATGGTGACTATTTTCACTTACACGGCCTTGAACCGGAATATGCCATAAGTGGTAAAAGCCATGATCTCTCTGTTGAAGAATATGCATCTAAAACGGTGGAAATTAATGAAATAGAGTAATGATAAAAGGTAAAAAGAAAAAAGCGTGAATTATTGAAGAGTATATGGGGGCTTGGATCCAATTATTTTGCTGCCCTGCCTTACGGTAGGAAAATGGAATACGCTGCAGACGCTTATGGACTATTGTACATGGCAGCGGCCGGTTATGATCCAAGGCAGGCGATAGAATTCTGGGTAACCATGAGTAAATCCGGGACGAAAATGTTCGAATTTCTCTCTACACACCCATCAGAAGAGAACCGTATCATGAAGCTCAGGGAAAGTCTCTCGATAGCATTAAAAGTGTACAATAATGCAAAATTAAAAACGGAAGGTATGGGTAGCCCGCTCTCCTTTAATGGGACATACTTTGTTCCGGAAAACAAAAAACCTTCAATCTCAGGTCTTCAACAACCGGCAAATTTACCTGCTGCTAAATTCGAGGCAATCTGGATTGAACATAATGTTAAATTTAATAACACATATGGAATTACTCTCCATAGTACGTTTACTATTTTCAATTATAAAGGCCGGAATGGGTTTATGAATGTCTATTTTTCATTCCCTAATGGCAAATGGCTGCTATCAAGAGATAACGCCTATCAGTCTCAGGGTGGCTATGTAGTTATATCATCAACGTTTCGTCCGAAATTTCCCAATACTAAATTTACTGATTTCAAGAGCTTTATTCCATATCATGAACTGCATCTGCAAAAAGGGTTTCACAATATTGTAGCCAATGTTAATATAGTTGATCCAAAAAACAATCTCTCTCTTAGGAAGGACTTCCACTTATTTGAATGTAGTAGAAAAATAGTATTTGAGAAATTTTGTGTCTGTTTATTTTCTTGTCTATGTTAGTTTATAGTCTCCACCTTTCCTGCCACTTAATCTTGAAAGGAGTTCTCTCCTTAGTCCCCAGGCTGTTACATCCGGTCCGGCACCCGGCGATTCTATGATATATTTCTTGTCGCCACAGAAAATGTCCGTCTCAACAATGACCTTGTTTGAGGAACCTTTCAGTGTGCCGAGAGGGGAATCCGGATAAACTTCTTTCAGGCCTACTTTGAAAGTAGGTTTACCATTTTCATCTAAACTGAAGTTGGCAACATATCTTAGTGTTTTGCCTTTGACTTTGGCAGATGCAAATTTGTTCTGCATCTCCTGATCGGCACCTTTAATAGATTCCATAAACTCATTAACGTTTTCTATGTTTAAGAAAGACTTACTGATAAATCCTTCCAATTCGATGTCCGTCATCTCAGCATCATGCCCGAACGTTCTGGCACAGATAATCAGCTTTCTGGCAACGTCCAGACCATTTAGATCATCTTTAGGGTGTGGTTCTGTATAACCCATTTTTTTTGCGTCATTCAGTATCTCTGAAAAGCTTCTTTCCCCTTTTTCCAATTCAGCACAGAGATATCCCAGTGTACCGGAAAAACATGCTTCTATCTTCTTTACTATCTCTGATGTGTCGTAATAGTCTAATAAATTGGATACGGTATTTGCACCAGCCATTACCGCGCACAGGAATCCGTATCTTTCTCTATATCGGGTAAGTGTTCTGAACACGTCAGTTGAATAAATGGAGAGAGGGTTTTTATTTGCAGTAATTATGGTTTCTTCTGAATCGTTGATCACTTTCAGATGAAAATCTCTTAAATCATCCTTACCGGCAGTAATGTCAACAAAAGTTATTTCGCCAGCCATCCCCTCATTTTGAATTAACTTTAATAAATCGGACAAGTTGTTGTACTGGTGATACTCGTCTAAATCATGCATACATTCATTAAATTTCTCTTTTGAATCTTTCCATTTGTGAATATTTTCAGGACTCTTCTGGATTTTCAGGCCATGACGATTAAACCAGAAACCTTTACTATCTGTCAGAGCTATTATGTTAGTAGGATTAAGATGTTTATTGGAGCTAACAGTGTCATGTTCAATCACCTGGGAAACGAATTCCCTGCCAACGTTACCACTGCCTCCTAAAACAACTATATTTTGATAAACCATATTGTCTTTACTCCATATTTTCAAAAAAGTATATATTTAATTTTCATGTAAAAGATGAAAATATCAGTAGATAGTCTCGTGTATTATCAAATATTTAGAGAAATTGTCAAATTCTTATTAATTTAATGCATAGGAATTTCAATGTTTTGGTAGGAGCCGTCTCCCGACGGCGAGCGTAAGTGTTTAAACGCGATAATTCTATAAGGAAACCAGGAAGACAGGAGAATACAGAGGGGAAGAGCTTTTATCTTTTAATTCATTTTGTGTTTTCTTTGCGACCTCAGCGTCTTGGTGTGAGTGAAAAAAAGGCAAAAAGCTCGGACTCACACTAAGGCACGAAGGCACGGAGAAAAGTGGGATTAGGAAGGAAAAGAGAGCTTAACGCTCCCCGGACAAAAAGCGCCGAGGACAGGGAGGCGCTGAGAGCGCAAAGGAAAAATGCTTTTATCTTTTGATTTAATGCATTGGAAGTCGGGCAGGTTACTCGACATCATCATTGTCTAAGAATTCGATCGCCAACCCGCCCCCGCCAGAATCATTGTCGCCCGCCCGTGCCGGTACGGACGGGGGCTGGC